>CAYTVQ010000029.1:0-16233 GCA_964441615.1 uncultured Caulobacterales bacterium
TGTGGTAGGTGCCGCGCAGCCGCGCGAGGACGTAATTGGCGTTCAGCACCGCATCCTCCGCGGCCTGGCGGATGCCGTCGCCGCCATGGGACAGCATGTAGGACAGCGCCCGCACGAACATGCCCATCTGGCCGTGAAAGGCCGTCAGGCGCCCGCCATGCAGGTTCTCTCCTTCTTCACGCGCCGCGCGCCGGGTCTCGACGAGCTGATAGCGCCCGCCGTCCTTCACGACGTAGGGCACTGGCGCAAAGGGCGCGAGGGCCGCAGAGAGGACGACCGGACCGGATCCTGGACCGCCGCCGCCATGGGGAGTGGAGAACGTCTTGTGCAGATTGATGTGCATGGCGTCGATGCCGAGGTCGCCGGGACGCACCTTGCCGGCGATGGCGTTGAAATTTGCGCCGTCGCAATAGAAATAGCCGCCGGCCCTGTGTACGGCGTCGGCGATCTCCCGAATGTCGCGTTCAAAGAGCCCGCAAGTGTTGGGATTCGTCACCATGATGGCGGCGACGTCCGGCCCGAGCTTCTCTTTCAACGCTTTGAGGTCCACGCGCCCAGTATTGTCAGCGGGAATGTCATCGACGACGAAACCGCATTGCGCCGCTGTCGCAGGATTGGTTCCATGCGCCGATTCCGGCGCGAGCACGCGCTTGCGGAGGGACTCGCCGCGCGCATCGAGCGCCGCCTTGATCGCCATCATGCCGCAGAGTTCCCCATGAGCGCCCGCTTTCGGCGACATGGCGACGGCGGGCATGCCGGTGAGCTCGAGAAGCCATCCCGCAAGCTCGTCGATGAGCTGCAGCGCGCCCTGCACCGTCGATTGCGGCTGCAGCGGGTGAATGTCGGCGAATCCGGGCAGACGCGCCATCTTCTCGTTGAGGCGCGGATTGTGCTTCATCGTGCACGAGCCCAGCGGAAACGGCCCCATGTCGATCGCATAGTTCTTCTGGCTGAGACGGACATAGTGGCGCATCGCTTCTGGCTCTGAGAGACCGGGCAGGTTCAGCGCGCTCTCGCGCTTCATCGGTCCCAGCCGGTCTTTCAGTTTCGGCTCGGGCAGATCGACGCCCGTTCCGCCGAACTCCTTTTCGAAGATGAGGGACTCCTCAATCTGCAGGCCGCGATTTCCGGTGAAAGTCGGGGCCGCGGCGGACAGAGGCTCGGCGCGGGTCGGCCGGCCCTTTGCGATCATGGACATCACAAAACCTCCGAAAGGGCGTGCGCGTAGTCGGCGATGTCGGCGTCCGTCGTGCACTCCGTCGCCGCCACGATGAGCATATCCTCCGCCTCCGAATCATTTGGCCACAAGCGCCCGCCCGGAACCCCGCCAAGGACGCCCTTGCGCGCCAGCGCCTCGACGATCTCGGCCGCGTTGGCGGAAAGGCGCAATGTGAACTCATTGAAGAAGCGCGGCGTCGCCAGCCTGACGCCCGGCACGCGGCCAAGGGCGTCAGCGGTCTTGCATGCGGCTTCGTGCGAGAGGAGCGCCATGCGATTGAGGCCTTTCTCGCCGAGCAGCGTCATGTGCGCCGAGAAGGCGAGCGCGCAGAGTCCGGAATTGGTGCAGATGTTGGAGGTCGCCTTGTCGCGGCGAATGTGCTGCTCGCGCGTCGAGAGCGTCAGAACGAAACCGCGCTTGCCTTCAGCATCCACGGTCTGGCCGCAAAGCCTCCCCGGCATCTGGCGCACATATTTCTGGCGCGTCGCAAAGAGACCGACATAGGGCCCGCCGAAATTCAAGGGCACGCCGATCGACTGGCCCTCCGCGACAGCAATGTCGGCGCCCATCTCGCCGGGACATTTCACCGCGCCGAGAGAGACGACTTCGGCGACGACGATGATCAGAAGCGCGCCCTTTTCGGCGCAGGTCTTAGACAGCGGCGTGAAATCTCGCAGATTTCCGAACACGTCGGGGTTCTGCACTATGACGCAGGATGTATCCCCGTCGATATGCGACGCGATGTCGTCCTCGCCTTCGACGTCAAGGGGGCGGAGCGCGATGCTGTCGCCGACCAGCTCGGAATTGGTCCGGACCACCGCCGCATAGTGCGGATGCAGGCCGCCGGAGACAAGGACGCGCTGTCGCTTCGTTATGCGCCGCGCCATCAGCGCCGCCTCCGCGCAGGCCGTCGATCCGTCGTACATGGAGGCGTTGGCGACATCCATGCCGAGCAGCGACGCGGCCTGAGTCTGGAACTCGAAGAGATATTGCAGCGTGCCTTGCGCGATCTCAGGCTGATAGGGCGTGTAGGAGGTTAGGAATTCCGAACGCTGAATGATGTGATCGACGCTTGCCGGCGCATGGTGCTTGTAGGCCCCGCAGCCGACAAAGAAGGGGCCTGCGCCCGCAGGCCTGTTCTTCGCCGCCATGGCGGCGAGGATGCGCTCGACCTCGAGCTCGCCCCTGTGCCCCGGGAGCTCGATTCTCGCGTTCAGCGCGTCTCTGGGCACGTCCGCGAACAGGTCATCGATGGCGCGCGCGCCGATGGCCTTCAGCATCTCGCGGCGGTCATCAGTTGAGAGGGGAAGGTAGCGCAAGGTTCAATCCTTCTTCTTGCCCGCCGCCGACAGGGCCGCGCCCGAGGCGACGCCCAAGGCGACGCCGACGCCGATCCACAGGGCGAGATTGTCGGTCGCGACGCCGATTGCGGTTCCAATGGCGACGCCCATCACGAACCCGACGCCCAACGCGACGCTCTTGTTCCTCATGGCCTCACCCGATCAGCTTCCGGTAAGCCGCTTCATCCATGAGCTTTTCAAGTTCGGCCTTGTTCGCGAGCCTTATCTTCACGAACCATGAGCCGCCCTCGGGGTCCGCATTGACCCTGGCGGGATCGTCCGTGATCGCCTGATTGACGGCCACCACCTCGCCCGAGACCGGCGCATAGACGTCTGACGCCGCCTTCACCGATTCGACGACGGCCATCTCGCTTTTCTGCTTGAACTTGGCGCCGACGGCGGGGAGCTCGACAAACACGACGTCGCCGAGCTGGCCCGCCGCGTGCTCCGTGATCCCGATGGTCGCGGTGTCGCCGTCGACCTGCACCCACTCGTGATCCTCCGTATACCTCTTCATGTCGCTTTCTCCTGACCCCGGTAATATCTGTGCGGAACGAAAGGCATGTCGGCGACCTGCGCCGGCAGCGGCTTTCCGCGCACGACGAGATGAACGCGCGTCCCCGGTCTCGAGTGAGCGGCGTCCACATAGCCCATGGCCAGCGGCGCGTTCAGCGTCGGCCCGAAGCCGCCCGACGTGACGACTCCGATCTTCGAGCCTTCTGCGTCAACGATTTCCGTTCCCTCGCGCGCCGGCGCGCGGCCCTCAGGAAGGAGGCCGACGCGCAGGCGCCGCGGCCCCCGCGCGGCTTCCTTAAGGATGCGGTCCGCGCCCGGAAATCCGCCCTCCTCCCGCCGGCGTTTGCCGAGCACGAAAGCGATATTGCCTTCGACCGGACTTGTCGTCGGGTCGAGATCGTGACCGTAAAGACATAAGCCGGCTTCGAGGCGCAGCGAATCGCGGGCGCCGAGCCCGATCGGCTTGACCTCTTCATGGGCGAGGAGCGCGCGGGCGAAGCGGTCGGCGTCCGCGGCAGGCAGGGAGATTTCAAAGCCGTCCTCGCCCGTATAGCCGCAGCGCGACAGAAGGACGTCCGTCCCCCGCCATTCGAGCGGGCGCATCGACATGAAGGGCTGGACCGCCGCGCCGGGAAAGTGGCTATCAATCACCGCGGCCGCCTTCGGCCCCTGCAGCGCGAGCAGCGCGCGATCGCCCGCAACCTCCAGCGATGCGCGGCCGGCGAGCTTTGACCGCAGCAGCGTGAAATCCGCGTCCTTGCAGGCGGCGTTGACGACCAGGAACAATGATCCGTCTCCGGAAGACAGCGCCGGGCGCGTGATCATCAGGTCGTCGAGGACGCCGCCCTGTTCGTTCAGGAAAACGCTGTAGCGCATGGCGCCGCGCTTCAGCTTGGCCACCTCGCCGGGAACCAGCGCTTCGAGCGCCGCCGCGACGCGCGCATGCGCCTCTTCGGTTCCTTTCGCGGCCTCGGACGAGCGCAGGAACGCCTGCCCCATATGCGAGACGTCGAACAGCCCGGCGCGCTCGCGCGTCCACAGATGCTCCCTGAGCACGCCGTCCGCATACTGGACGGGCATCTCATAGCCGGCGAAGGGGACCATTCTGGCGCCCAGTTCGAGATGCAGGCCGTGAAGGGGGGTGCGCTTCAGGATGGCGGCGTCAGTCATGCGGGTTCCAAGCGTCAGGTCGGCGATGCTCATGCATCGCCGTCCCCGGCTGTCCTTGGAACCTGAGAGATTTCGCGTCGAATCCGACGCTTACTCCTTCGGTGGACTGACGGTCGTCAGTCCGTTTCCAGCCTCATTCTGCGCGCGCGGTCCTTGTGCCTGAGAGTTTCCGGGGCCGTTGCTCCTTCGGCGCCTGCCTCGTTGCAGGAACGGGGCGAGGTCTCTCCCGCTGACGCGTTTTGGCCGAATCTGGCGGCCGGCCGCGACCATAAAGGCCGCCCCTTGAGAGTCAATGCGGCTATGCCGCCGGCGCATCATGCGGGACATGCGCATGCTTCTCGCAATAACAATTGTCGCAGACGCCGCGCACCTCGAGCCGCGCGACATGCATGTCAAAGCCGGCGCGGCGCACGATCGGCGCGATGCCCGTCGCCACGGCGTCGATCTCGATCTCCTTCACGAAGGAGCAGATTTCGCAGACGAGGAAGGCCTGAACCTCGTGCGGCGCTTCGTGATTGCAGCGCACGAACGCCTTCATCGCGTCGAGCTTGTGGATAATCCCCTTGCCTTCGAGCCCGTCGAGCGCGCGATAGACAGTCATCGGCGCCCGCACGCCCTTTTCTTTCAACAGGTCGAGAATCTCGTAGGCTTTGAGGGGTCCGTCTCGACTCGACAGTACATCCCAAAGCAGTTTCTCGTTCTTGGTCAGTCCGGCGGGTCGCGCCTTCGGCTCGAATTTCGGCGGGGCGAGGCGGGCTTCGCGCACCGATTTCGGCTCGGGTTTCAAGGCTCTGGACGCCTTCCCCGGCTTGCCGACCCTGTTTGGGCGGGCAGCCGAATGATCGTGGCCATCGTGAGCGCGGCGATGCTCATGATCAGCGCCTCGGTCCGCCCTGCGGTTCAATCTCCCCCGGCGCGCCGGCGCGCCATCTTCATCTTTCGCCACGGCCCTGCTCCCGCGCTCTCGTCGATGTTATATCGTTGTTATATCTCGTTGTAAAGAGGCCGTCCCGCACCGCCCCATGCGCGCAATCGGCTGGGCGCGGCGCAGGCCCTGCTCTAGTTCGTGAGCGGAACAATGGGCGTCCGCATTGCCCTTTATCGTCATCCTCCGTAGTTTGCCGACGCGGCAAGGGAGACGCGGCTGGCCGGCTTCAAATACAAGGCCTTCATCAGTTACAGCTGGTCCGACCGCAGCTGGGGCGACTGGCTCCATCGCGCGCTCGAGACCTATCGCACGCCGTCCGGCCTTGTGGGCAAGGAGACGCCGCTTGGACCGGCGCCTCAGACCTTGCGGCCGATCTTCAAGGACCGCGAGGAAGAGGCCGCCGGCGCCTCCATCGGCGCCTCCATCGAAGCGGCCATGCTCGCTTCCGAGTTTCTGATCGTTCTGTGCTCGCCACGGTCCGCGCAATCAAAATGGGTGAATCGGGAAGTCGCATTCTTCAAGCGTCGCCGCGACCCGTCCAGAATCCTGACCCTGATCGTCGATGGCGAGCCCATGGCCTCGACGATCCCGGGGCGCGAGGCGGAGGAATGCTTTCCGAAAGCGCTCCTCTTCAAGGTCGGCGACGACCTGACGCCGGGCGCTGAGCCTGAAGACGCACCGCTCGCCGCCGACGCGCGCGAGACCGGCGACGGCAAGCGCGGCGCAAAGCTCAAACTCGCCGCGGCGCTGCTCGGCATCGGCCTTGACGATCTGGTGAGGCGAGACGACCGCCGACGCGCCGCCCGCCGGCGCGCCGTCCTAGCGGCTTCGCTCGCCCTCGCCGCCGTTCTCGGCGCGCTCTCGCTCTACGCATTCAACCAGCGCGATGCGGCCGTCCTCGCCAGAGACGAGGCCGAAAGCCAGCGCAATGCGGCGCTCGCCGCGCAGGCGCGGGCCGTCGAGGCGCGCGACGACGCGGAGGGGCTCATCGAAATGATCCTGACGGATCTGAAAGCCGACCTCGAAGGCTACGGCACGCTGAAATCCGTGACGGCGATCGGCAATCGCGCCATCGGCTATTACGAGGGCCAGGATGTCAGGGCGCTGACGCCTGACCAGCTCGGCCGGCGCGCCCGCGTGCTCTTGATGCTCGGCGAGGCCGACAACAAGCGCGGCGACCTCGATGCGGCGCTCGCCCGCTATGAGACGGCCGCGGCGACGACCGGCGAACAGCTCGCGCGCGATCAGGGCAATCCGCAACGCATGTTCGACCATGCGCAGTCCGTCTTCTGGGTCGGCTATATCGCCTGGCAGCGCGGCGACCGCGCAACGGCTAAACGTCAGCTTACAGAATACCATGACCTTGCGCAAAAGCTCGTCGCCAGCGACCCGGCGAACGAGGACTGGAAGGCTGAACTCGACTACGCCTATTCCAATCTCGGCACGCTTGCCCTGGACGACGGCGATCCCGTCGCTGCGGAGGAATATTTCAGAAAGTCGCTCGAGATCGCGCGCGCGCGGCTCCGCGAGTCGCCCGGGGACCTTGAGAACACCCTCTCGGTCGGCCAGGCGCATGCCTGGCTGGCGGACGCCCTGCAAAGGCAGTTGAAATTCAACGCCGCCAAGGATGAGCGCCTCAAGGAACTTGACGCCTACAACAGCCATCCAGTCGGCGCCGCGCAGCACCGGAAGATCCTGAAAGCCTCTGCCGTCGCGTCCTACGCCATCGCCCAGATTGACCTCGGCCGAGGCGATCCGGCCGCCGCCGCGGCCCACACCGAGCGCAGCATCCGGGCTTTTGAGGCCCTGGGCGCAGCCGATGGCGACAATGCAGACATCCTTGAGACCGCCTCCCTGGCGTGGTCGCTATGGGCGCTCTCGAAACTCCATCTTGCTGATGTGACTTCGGCCGCCAGGGGGGCAAAGGAGGCGATGAAGCTTGCAGCGCGACTTTCCGAGCTGGGGTCGGGCGCGCAGACCTGGCTCGGACATGCGTGGGCGCAGGCCGCGCTCGTCTCGGCGAAGGTCGAGCACAAGCGAAATGATCTTCAGGCGGCGAAATCGATCCTTGATGATCTGATTGCCTCACAAAGGACAATCCACAAGCAAACTCCCCAGCCGGTCATCGCCCGTGGGCTGTGCGCGGCGCTGGCGGCGCGAGCGCGCTTGTCTGCGGATTCACGCGCGGATTGGAAAGAGATCGTGACGGTCCTGGGCCCGGCGGAGGATAGCGCGACGCCGGAGGCCAAAGCCATCCTGGCCGAGGCGCTTTTCCAGCTTGGCGATCAGGCGCGAAGCGCTGCGCTCGGCGAGAAGCTCCGCAAGGCTGGGTACCGCCACCCGGAGTTCGAATTTTTCTGGCGCCGAGTTTCGCGCGAGGCGCGCCAGGCCGACGACTAGAGTTGCGCGCCCTGATCCGGAATCAGGGCGCGCGCTCCAGCCTTCTGATTTTGGCGGCGTCGACGCGCAAAGCCACACACAGTGTGCGCGCGCCGTTATCTGTTTCCGACGCCGCCGTTTTCGATCTTCGGATCCATCACCATCATCGATCCGTCAGAGCGGCGAAGCTGGATCGAATATTCATAGGCGTTCTGGTCGTCTTCCTTGTCGACGAAGGAGAGCGTCGCTCCGGATACGGAAGGCGCATCGAATTCCGCCGGCCAGTTCGCCTGCCCGAAAACGGGAACCGGCGCCGTCACTGAACCTGGCGGGATGACGGCGATGGCGACCGCCTGCCAGGGGTCGGACGGGAAGGAATAGCCCGCGCCCGTAACGGAGCCGTCGAGGTTGATGTTGATGGTGATGTCGCCCGGGGGAAATCCCGAAAGATCGACATTGCCGGCGGCTTTCAGATTGATGCCGCTGACGCAGCTTCCTCCCCCTGGCGCGCAGGCGCCTTCGCTGACCGTTCCGAAAGCTGGCTGGCCATTGGTCATGGTGACGGTGACATTGGCCGAGCCGATCGGGGCCGCGACCGCTTCGATCGCAACCTCCTCCTCAACCGGCGCTGTCTTGGCGTCGGCGGGAGCGGACGACTCCGTCGTCGCCTCATCGCTCGGCTTCGCACAACCGGCGACGATCGCCGCCGCCGACGCCGCCAGCGTCAACCTCAAAATAGCCTTCATGGTGGTTCCTCCCCGGCGCCCCCTGGCGCCGCGCCAGATTAGGCTGTTTTCGCGGGAATGCACGCGATCAACGCTGTTGCGGCGCAGAGCGGTTCAGAATGAGAAGCGCCGCTCACGAAACCATTTCGAGGCGACCCATTTGACCCCGCCGCGCACGGGAAGCCCGGCATGGCGCGAGGATTGATCGGGCGCTCCGTCGTCCGTCACATTCGAAAAGACCAGAACATCGCCGGGAGCGCCTTTGAAGGACAGCCCTGACGAAAGGAAATGGGTCTCGCCCCCGTCATATTCGTCGTTGAGATAGAGCAGCGCGGTCCGTATGCGCTGGCCGCAGGCGGCGAAGTCGCGGCCCGCAGGCGGGATCCAGTCAAAATGCGGCCGATACTCCTGGCCGGGCGCATAGCGCAGAACGCTTAGAAACTCGCCGTGCGCATGATCGAGGCCAGCCACATCCGCAAGGAGATGATTGACCGCGACCAGGGTCAGATCCTGATCCGCCAGACCCATCGTCGCGGTCAGGGAAGTTCTGTATTCGTCCTGACGCGCAACGCCGGTCACCGGATCGAAGGTCATCGACGGGGCAAGACAGCGCGCAGCGGCGGCGATCAGATATTCGGAGATCTCCGGCGGCGCGACGGAGCGCGCCGCAAAGGCGCGCGGCGATTCGCCTAAATCCTCCCGTGCAATCTGGCGCGACGGGCGGCCGGCCCCTTTGCCAAGCGCTTCGAGCGCGGGAGCCATCCGGGCCAGCTTTTCCGCGACGAGGGCGAAGTCCGCTCCGCCGACTGCGGCGACGCCTGTCCCTGGGCGCGGCGCGCCGGCGAGCTTGCCGTGCAGCGTTTGCACCCGCGGATAATTGACCGCGGCGAGCCTCCCCAGCACGGCTGCGGCCTTGCCCGCGTCGGCTCTGCCCTCGGCCGCGCGACGCACAAAGGCCGCGCCGGCGACGGCATCGTTTTCCGCCGCGCCGGCCAGAAGCCTGGCCCCGTCCTCGTCGTCGATATCGGCAAGGAGGAGGAGCCCGGCGACATCGCGAGCGGCGGCGGCGTCCCCGCATTCGGCGGCCTCGGCGACGAGCGCCAGCGCCGCCGGCCAGTCCGCCGGAGAGTCGATGCCCGACGCCATCAGGACGGCGAGGGCTCTCGCCGCAGAGGGCGATCCTCCGCTTACAGATTTTTCAAGCAGCGCGCGCGCCTCGGCGACGCCGGCGCTGCTCTGCAGCTTGCGGGTCGCCAGCGTGTAATGAGCTTCAGCCTCGCCGCCGGCGGCGGCGCGATTGAGCCAATGATCTGCTTCGTCGCGACGACCTGCGGCGGCGAGCGCCGCGGCAAGCGCATATTGCGCGCGCGGTTCGCCCGCCTCGGCGCGGCGCCTCAAATCCTCAATGCGCTCGGGCTGCATTCCTCGGCGTCAAATTGGCCTCATGGCAATAGTGATTGCGCGCAGACGGCGCGTCAACGCATCCGTCCGGCAATCGGCCGGAGCGCCTGGGAGCCGCCTACCGCCACCCCGCCCTGTCAAAGGTCATCACCGCCTGCGGCTGCAATTCCCCAAACTTTGAGACCGGAAGCTGGTCCTCTTTGAACGCGCCGAATGCGGCGATCGGCCCGCTCGGGGCGAGCCCCTCGACCACAGGGTACTCGTTATTGCCGCGGGCGAAGGCCATCTGGCTTTCGTCAGTCAGCAGGAAGGCGATCAGCTTTTCCGCATTCTCCGGATTCGGCGCATGGCGGGCGACGCCGGCGCCGGAAATATTGACATGGGCGCCGCGCCCCGCCTGGTTTGGATAGAAGACGGCGACCTTCTCGCCGATCGCGAATTTCTTGCCGTCGGCCGGATCGCGATAGCGGGCGACGTAATAGCTGTTCACGACCGCGACCCGGCACTGACCGGCTGCGACGCCTTCGATCTGGCTTGTGTCGTTTCCTTCCGGCGCCCGCGCAAAATTGGCGACTACGCCCCTCGCCCAGGCCTCGCCGGCCCCGGCTCCGTCATTGGCGATGATCGAGGCGAGCAGCGACTGATTATAGACGTTGGAGGACGACCGTATACAGATCATTCCCCTGAACCTCGGATCGGCAAGGTCTTCGTAGGTCTGAAGGCCCTCGGGCAGGCCAGCCGCCCTGTTGTAGACGATCACGCGCGCGCGCTTGGAGAGGCCGACCCATTCGGCCTCGGGATCGCGGAACCTCTCTGGAACCCGGGCGAGGATCTTTTCATCCGTAATAGGACGAAGAAGCCCCCGCGACTCCGCCCGCCACAGCACGCCGGCGTCGGCCGTGATGAAGATGTCGGCGGGGCTCGCCTCTTTCTCCTGGGAAAGGCGCTCGATCAGCGCGTCGCCTTCCGATTCGATGACGTTGGTCCTGATCCCGGTCTCGCAGGAGAACCGGTCGAAGAGTTCAAGATCGGCGTCGTAATGTCGGGCCGAGTAGATGTTGACTTCGCCCGCGGCCGCCGCGCAGTCCGCCGCGCGTTTCTTCCCGCATGCCGCCAGAACGATCGCCAGCGCAGCGAGCGCGAGCACCGGCCGCAGCCGGGCCCGACGCGGAAGGTCTCCGCCTGAATTCCCGGGACCGCGTTCGCAGAGATGGAGGTCGCCGAACCCGCCCATGAGACTTCCGCTTCCTTCGCCACGGATATTACTTGCGACTAATTCGCATTTGCATCAAGAGACAGAATGACGCGAGGCTCAGGCCGGAAAGATGCGAATGAGAGCAGGATCAATGACGGCCGCGACTGTCGAGCCGGGCTCGCAAGGGTCCGCGGCGGCGCCGGTCAGACGAATGTCGCCGGCCGCGGCGTCGATGCGCCAGCCGGGACCAGCGAAACGACGGTCGGCGACCGTGAATTGTCCCGGCCCCGCGCGGAACCCGACCGCACCCGGGAGCAGCACCATCCTCGCAGGACCGTCGGGAATGGCGGCCCCAAACCCTCCAAAGGGCGTTTCGAGCCGGCCCGCCCGCACAACAGCGGCGACTTCCTGGGACCCGGCGAACATGAGCGCGCCCTCGGCTGTTCGGGGCGCCGCAAAGAGCTCCGCCGGCCGGGCCGTTTCGATGACGCGGCCTTGCTTCATGAGCGCGATCCGGTCGCCGAGCGCGAGCGACTCCTCGGCGTCATGGGTGACGAGAATGGTCGCGGCGCCGGAGGCTTTCAGCAGCCTGCGCACCTCGTCGCGCAGGCGCGCGCGCAGCGCCGAATCGATGGCCGCGAAAGGCTCGTCGAGCAGCATCGCCTTCGGCCGTCGCACCAGCGCCCGCGCAAGAGCGGCGCGCTGCTGCTGGCCCCCCGAGAGCTGATGCGGCCGCCGCTCGCAGAGTTCCTCAAGGCCGCAAACCGCCAGCTCGGCGCGGGCGCGGCTCTTTCTTTCGTCCGTTGGCAGATGGTCGAGGCCGAAGGCGACGTTTTCGAGCACGCTAAGATGCGGAAAAAGAACGTAATCCTGAAATACAAAGCCGATCGATCGCTTTTCGGGCGGAATGAATGCGCGAGGTCCGGACAAAAGCGCGCCGTCGAGTTCGACCGTGCCCGCATCTGGACGCTCAAGGCCCGCAGCGCAGCGCAAAAGCGTGGTCTTGCCGCAGCCCGACGGCCCGAACAGGGCGACGATCTCGCCGTCGCCGACGGAAAGCGAGGCCGCATCAACAGCCGCAACCGCACCGAACCGGCGCGAGACATCTTGAAGGACAAGGCTCACGGCCGGGCTCTCTCGCACCTTCTGCTGACGAATGGTAGTCCGCCGCGCTGAACCCATGCCCCTTCGAAACCCCCAAAGACTAATCTCCCCGTTCGCCCCCGTGCTGCTGGCGGCGGCGATCGCGCTGCCCTTGCTGGTCGTGCTCGCGTCCGTCTTCGACCCCGCTGCCGGCGCCGCTGCGCATGTCTGGGCGACCGCCGGGCCGGTCTATCTCGCCAACACGGCGGCGCTTGCCCTTCTTGTAGCCCTCGGCGCGCTCGTCATCGGCGTCCCGTGCGCGGCGCTGGCGGCGCTGGCCGAATTCCCCGGACGAGGCATGCTTGCGACAGCTCTCGCCCTTCCGCTGGCCATCCCTGCCTATATCGCCGCCTATGCCTGGGGCGACGTGTTCGGTCCCTTTGGCGCCGCAGCGATCCTCGGGCCGCCGCCAGACGTCAAATCGCTCGGCGGGGCCGCCTTCGTGCTGACCCTCGCGAACTATCCTTACGTCTATCTCGCGGCGCGCGCGTCCTTCGAGAGCCGCTCGGGCGCCTATCTCGAAACAGCGCGCATGCTCGGCGCGGCGCCGGCAAGGGCGCTCGTCCGCGTGCTCGCGCCGGCAGGCCGCGCCGCGATCGTCGGCGGGCTCGCATTGGCGCTCATGGAGACCGTCGCCGACTTCGGCGTCGCCGACTATATGGGCGTGCCCACGCTCAGCGTCGGCGTATTCCGCACCTGGCGGGGCCTTGGCGATCTCGCCGCGGCGAGCCAGATCGCCGCCGCGCTCCTGCTCGCCGCGATGCTCCTTGTACTGATGGAGGACCTGTCGCGCAGGGGAAGCGGCGCCGAAAGCGCGCGCGCCCACAGGGAGGCCAGGCGAGTGCGCCTCGGCCCCGCGCACGCCGCGCTCGCCTTCGGGCTGGCGTCTCTGCCAGTCCTTCTGGGCTTCGCCGTTCCGGCGCTGACGCTCATCGCCAAGCTGTCGGAGCAACAGAGCGCCCGCAATCTTTTTGCCTCCGCCGCCGACACCTTCCTGATCGCCGCCGCCGGCGCCGCGCTCGCGGTCGCCTTCGCCGTGATCCTGGCGCTCTCGGCGCGCGGCGCGGCGGCGCCGTGGAAGCGGGCCTTCATTCGCGTCGCGACCCTTGGCTATGCGCTTCCGGGCGCTGTCATCGCCGTCGCCATCGTCGCCGCAGCGTCCTTTCTTGGGATCGGGCTGGCGGCGGGCTTCGGCGCCCTCCTCTACGCCTATGTCGCACGCTTCTCGACGGCGGCCTTCAACGCCGTCGATGGCGGACTGAAGCAGATTCATCCGATGGCGGAGGAAGCTGCGCGAATGCTCGGCGCCGGACTGCCCCGCATCGCGCGGGACGTCTTTCTTCCGGCGGCGAGGCCGGCGGTCGTCGCTGGCGCGCTCATCATCTTCATCGACATCTGCCGCGAACTGCCGGCCACGCTTCTGCTGCGGCCGTTCAATTTCGAAACCCTCGCGACCTCCGTTTACCGCCTCGCATCCGACGAGCGCCTCGCCGAAGCCGCGCCGGCGGCCCTCGTCCTCATCGCGCTCTCAGCCCTGCCGGTTCTTTGGGTGAACGCACTTTCGGCCCCCCCGGGAGCTTCGCGCCTTCAATCGGAATGAGGGCGCGCTGATTGTCGCGGCGATTGCGCGCATACGCGCACACTTTGCGGGCGCGGCTCCAGCCTACGCGGTGACCGAGCGCTTCGCCGGGGCGAGGGACAGGATTTCCCTCTCGATCATCAGCGCCCATTCGAGCGCGTCGCGGCCATCGTCGCCGGAGATCGCCGGCGGCCCCTCGCCGCGCACCGCATCGAGAAAGCGCGCGACCCCATAGCCAAGAGGGTCGGACAGCGCCGGCCCGCCCTGATCGAAGGTCGCCGCGGTCTCGACTCCGGTCGTGTTCGAGATCTTGCGGTTGATGAAGTCGATTTCGACAACCCCGACGCCGTAATCGATGGTCATGCGGCGCTCGCGCGAGGCAGCGAGGCGGCTCGCCTCGAACGTCACCGTAGCGCCGTCGGCGAAGACGAATTTCGCATCGGCCTCGTCGGCATGGCCGCAGGCGGAGAGCGACACGGGATCCGCAAAGCCCATGCGCCGCACCAGATCAATGTCGTGGATCATCAGATCGAACACCACCGACACGTCCTCGCCGCGCCCTGTCACGGGATTGCGACGCACGCAGGACACCGAACGGGGCCTCAGGCGCCGGCCGAAGATGCCGAAGGCGTCGAAAACGAAACGCTCCTGATGTCCGACCTGGAGAACGAGGCGCCGTTCGCGCGCGATCTCGATCAGCCGGTCCGCATGGGCGAGAGTGAGGGCGATCGGCTTCTCGACCAGCACATGCCGGCCGCGCTCGAGCGCGGCGCGCGCAATGCTGAAATGAGATGACGCCGAGGCGGCGACCGTCACGACCTCGACGGCGCCGAGAAATTCCTTGAGATCCGTATAGGCGCGCGCGCCGCATTTTTCGGCGAGCGCCGCGGCCCGCGCCGCGTCGCGGTCAAGCACCGCAGCGAGGCGCACATTCGGAGAAATCAGATACTTTCCCGCGTGGTGGCTGCCGAAAACCCCCGCCCCGGCGACGCCCGCAACGATCTCTCTCGACACTTGCGCCTGCTCCGCCTCAACGCGCGAACGCCGCACCATAGGCGCGATGGGTGAACGAAGAAATCGCGCCTCCAATAAGGAGCAATCAAACAATATTTCGCGCTGTTTCACCAAGTTTCAGCACTTCGGCGCCTTCACGAGCCGATTTGAGACGATCGGCCAGAATGAAGGCGAACTCCAGCGCCTGACCCGCATTGAGGCGCGGATCGCACTGCGTCTGGTAGCGCGCGGCCAGCTCCCGCTCGGAGATGTCGAAGGCGCCGCCAAGACATTCGGTGACGTTCTGCCCCGTCATCTCGAAATGCACGCCGCCCGGATAGACGCCCTCCGCCCGGCAAATGTCGAAAAACGAACCGACCTCGGAAAGAATGGCCTCAAAGCGCCGGGTTTTCACCCCGCTTCCGGTCTTGATCGTGTTGCCGTGCATCGGGTCTGAAGACCACTCGACCTGGCGGCCAGCCGACTTCACCGCGCTTATGAGCCTCGGCAGGCCGCGCTCGATCTTCTCCGCCCCGAAACGCGAGATCAGGACGATGCGTCCGGGCTCTTCCCTGGGATTCAGCCGGTCGAGGAGCCGCAGCAGATCGTCGGGCGTGAGCGATGGTCCGCATTTGACGCCGACCGGATTCTCGACGCCGCGGCAGAACTCGACATGGGCGCCGTCGGGCTGGCGCGTCCGGTCGCCGATCCAGACCAGGTGGGCGGAGGTGTCGTACCAGCGCCCCGAAGTCGAATCGATGCGCGTCATCGCCTCTTCATAGCCGAGCAGCAGCGCCTCATGGCTGGTGAAGAAATCGACCTCGCGCAATGACCGCACCTCATGGCTGGTCACGCCGCAGGCCTGCATGAAAGTGAGCGCCTCGGAAATCCGGTCGGCGAGCGCCTGGTAGCGGGCCGTCTGCTTTGCTCCGGAGACGAATTCGAGATTCCACTTGTGGACATTGTGAAGGTCGGCATAGCCGCCGCCCGCGAAGGCGCGAATGAGATTGAGGGTCGCCGCCGCCTGGCCATAGGCCTTCAAAAGGCGCTGCGGGTCGGGGGTCCGCGAGGCCGGATCGAAGTCCATGCCGTTGATATTGTCGCCGCGATAGCTCGGCAGCGTCACGCCGTCGCGAGTCTCGTTCGGCTCGGATCGCGGCTTGGCGTATTGCCCGGCGATGCGCCCGACCTTCACGATCGGCATGCCCGCGCCGAAAGTGAGCGCCGCCGACATCTGCAAAAGCACCCGGAACGTGTCGCGGATATTGTTCGGGTGGAACTCCTTGAAGCTTTCGGCGCAATCCCCGCCCTGAAGCAGGAACGCTTCGCCCTGCGCGACCGCGGCAAGGTTTTTCTTCAACGTCCGGACCTCGCCGGCGAAGACCAGCGGCGGATAGGACGACAGCTCCTTTTCCACGGCCGCCAGAGCCATCGGATCTGGATAATCCGAAGGAATGTGCATGGCGGGCTTCTCGCGCCAGCTTGAGGGTCTCCACATCATGGGCCTGTGATAGCTTTCGTGTCGCTGCAGTGCAAAACCAAACTTTCCGGCGCCGCCGGAGCCTGACGCCGCCCGGGCGCTCCTACCCGCCCGGCGGGGTCTTGGCGGTCATGGCGGCGCGGGCGGCCTCGGAATAGCGGGGAT
>CAYTVQ010000030.1:0-11684 GCA_964441615.1 uncultured Caulobacterales bacterium
GAGGCCGCGCGCGCGACAGCGGCGCGATTCCTGAATGCGGCGGCGCCGGAAGAAATCGTCTTTACGGCGGGCGGCACGGACGCGATCAATCTTGTCGCGGCCGCCTTGGGCGCATCCGAGATCGGGGAGGGCGACGAGATCATTCTTTCCATTGCGGAGCATCATTCGAACATTGTTCCCTGGCATCTGCTGCGCGAGCGCAAGGGCGCCGTCCTCAAATGGCTCGATGTCTCCGACGACGGCGCGATCGATCTCGACGCCTATGGCGCGCTTTTCACATCGCGCACGAAGGTCGTCGCGCTGACCCATATGTCGAACGTGCTCGGCGCGCCGGCGCCCGCCCGGGAGCTCGCCCGCATCGCGCATGAACACGGAGCGAAAATCCTGTTTGACGGCTGTCAGGCCGCCGTGCATGGCGTCGTAGACGTGGCGGAAATCGGCTGTGATTTCTACGTCATGACCGGCCACAAGCTCTACGGTCCGACCGGCATTGGCGTTCTCTATGGCCGCAAGGAGGTCCTCGCCAGCCTGCCGCCATTCAAGGGCGGCGGCGAAATGATCGACGAAGTGACGACGGACAGTGTCGCCTATAACGATCCGCCGCACCGGTTCGAGGCCGGCACGCCGCCAATCCTCGAGGCTATCGGGCTCGGCGCGGCGCTCGACTGGATCGAGCGGACGGGGCGCGAACGGATCGCTGCGCATGAGGCGGCGCTGCTTGCGCATGCGCTTGAGGAGATGAAAAAGTTTGGCCCGCTGCAAATCTACGGCCGCGCCGCCGGCAGGGGACCGATCATCGCTTTCAACCTGGTCGGGACGCATCCGCATGACGTGTCGACGGTCCTTGACCGTGCGGGCGTCGCCATCCGCGCAGGGCATCATTGCGCCCAGCCCTTGATGAAGCGGCTCAAGGTCGCGGCGACAGCCCGCGCCTCTTTCGGAGTCTACAATACGCATGAAGACGTCGGGTCGCTCATGGCGGGCCTTCACAAGGCACGCGATCTTCTTAAATGACATGCTGAAGGGAACCATGGACACCGTTCGCGACATCATTGACACCAAGCCGAAAGCGGACTCGCCGGGCCAGGTTGCGACCGCGCGGTCCCCAGGGGTCGCGGATCGATCAGCGCTTCCAGAGAAAGATTTTCAGCGCATCACGGACGACATCGTGCGCGCGCTGAAGACGGTGTTTGATCCTGAGATTCCGGTCGATATCTATGAACTCGGCCTCATCTACAAGGTTGATCTCGCCGATGACCGCATGCTGACGATCGACATGACGCTGACGGCCCCCGGCTGCCCTGTCGCGGGCGAGATGCCCGGCTGGGTCGAGGCGGCGGTGAAAGGCGTTGAGGGCGTCAGCGGGGTGAAAGTGAATATGGTGTTCGATCCGCCCTGGACGCCGGCGAAAATGTCCGACGAAGCGCGTCTCGAACTCGGTTGGATGTGAGATGAACGAAACCCCGCAAGGTCAAAGAAGCCGCCGGCCCCGTCCGAAGGTCGTCACGCTCACCGACGCCGCCGCGACCCGGCTGCGCGAGATCATGGACGCGGCCGAAGGCAAATATGTCGGCGTGCGCATCGGCGTAAAGAACGGCGGCTGCGCCGGCATGGAATATGTCATGGAGTATGCAACGGAGAGGACGCCGCTCGACGAAATGGTCGAGGAAAACGGAATCAAGGTGCTGATCGATCCGAAGGCGATCCTGTTCCTCATTGGCACAAGGGTTGATTTCGTGCGCGAAAAGCTGTCGCAGCGCTTTGTCTTTGAGAACCCGAACCAGACCGACGCCTGCGGCTGCGGTGAGAGCGTAACGATCAAGCCGGCGAAGGACGCGGCGCTGGACGCCTAGCCGGGGACCACCAGCGGCCGAAAAGACCGCAGTGATCGTCTTCAGTTAACAATTTCGGCGCAGATCAGGGGCGGTTTGCCGGAAAGCCGTCGTTGGGGCGTTGCGTGGCTGGCGGCAGGGACCTTAGATGCTGCGGCGCAAAAACGGCGACAGGACGAAGTTCAACGTGGACATCCGGACAGATCCCGCTCCGGGCGGCTCCTATGCGCCGGGCGTGACAGGCGCCGCCGCCAGCGAAGCCGGCCGAAAGCGTCCGCCGGCGGCGCTGCTGATCGGCGCGCCTCTGGCCGTACTGGTCCTCGCCATCGGCGCCGTCATGCTGCTTTCCGCGACAGCCAAGAAGCCTGAGAAGAATACCGAAGCGCCGCTTCCGATCGCCGTCGACTTGGCGACCGTCAAGAGCGTCGAGACCAGCCTTCGCGTGACCGCGCAAGGGGAGGTCAAGTCGAAGACGGAAGCAGATGTCGCTGCGCGCGTCGGCGGCCAGATTGTCTTTGTCGCCCCGGGCTTCGAGCCGGGCGCAGCGGTCAAGGCCGGCGACGTCCTAGCGCGCATCGATCCTGCCGAGTATGCGCTCGCCGTCGAGCGCGCGCGCAGCCAGGTCAGCCGGGCTCGCGAAAATCTCGCCCGCATCCGCTCGGAGGCCGACCTCGCAAAAGCAGACTGGGAGGATCTCGGCATGGCGGCGACGCCTTCCGAGTTGACGCTGCTGAAACCGCAGCTCGCCTCCGCGACCGCCGACTTGCGCACGGCGGAGGCCGGCGTGCGCGAGGCCGAACTCGCGCTCGAGCGTACCGAAATAAGGGCGCCCTTCGATGGCCGTGTGAAGGCGCGGCGGGTCGATGCCGGCGACTTCGTCGGCCCGGGGACGCCGGTTGCAAGCCTTTTCGCGGTGGATGTGGCGCAAATACGCGTTCCGCTCACGGATCAGCAACTCGGCGTTCTTGGAGTTGCGCCCGGGTTTGCAGCATCGGCGGATCGAGCCGGTCCCGTCGCGTTGGTGCGCCGCGCCGGCCTTGTCGCCGACAGGAACTGGGCCGGCAATCTCGTTCTCGTCGAAGCCGCCTTCGATCCGACGACGCGCCTGGTCTTTGGCCTCGTCGAAGTCAGGGACCCGTTCGCCGGGGAGGCGCCGCTCGCGCCCGGGATGTTCGTGTCGGTCGACCTTGAGGGCCGCGCCGGGCAGACATTGCTGGCGATCCCGCGCGGCGCCTACAAGAAGAATGAGATCGTTTACACGGTCGATTCCGATGGCGCGATCAGGGGCCATCGCCTCGTTGCGGCGCATGCGACGGCGACCGAAGTCTTCTTCAATGGCGGCCTTGCCGCCGGAGACCGCGTCGTTGTCTCCTATCTTCCATCGCCCCGCGACGGCATGAAGGTGCGCGACCTCAACGCTCCGGTTCCCCCGAAGGCGGAGGAGGCGCCGACGGATGCGCCGAAAAGCAAGAAGAAAGCGAAGAAGACTGCGGCGAGATCCGGCTAGGCCATGCTGAAAAACATCATCGCCTGGTGGGGACGCAATCCGGTCGCCGGCAACCTTCTGATGCTGGCGAGCGTGATCGCAGGCCTGCTTTCCTTCTCCATCATGGAGAAGGAGTTCGCGCCGGCTGGACAAGGCAGCTATGTGAATATCCGCGCTGTCTGGCCCGGCGCATCGCCTGGCGACGTCGAATCGCAGGTGACTGTGCGATTCGAGGAGGCGACGCAGGACATCGACGGCATCAAGCGCGTGTTCTCGACCTCGAGCGAGGGACTTGCATCCGTCAGCCTCCAGGCCGAGCCGGGCGTCAATATCGACGCGCTGGTCCAGCAGGTGAAGACCAAGATCGACGGGATCAGCGGCCTGCCGTCAGGCATCGAGCCCCCGCAGGTTTCGCGCAACGTCAATCGCAGCTTCTCGATCAGCATTGCCGTGCATGGCGAGGCGTCGGAACAGGTGCTGCGAGAGGTCGCAAAGACTCTGCGCGATCGGATCGCCCTCATTCCCGGCGGGGCGAACACCGAGCTCATGGGCGACCGCCGCCCGGAAGTCTCAATTGAGATTCCTGAATCCGCGCTGCGCCGCTACGGTCTCACCATGGACGAGGTCGCCGCCGCGGTGCGGGCCTCGTCTTTCGATGCGTCCTCGGGGCGCGTCCGCTCCGCTGACGGCGATTATCAATTGAGCGTGCGCAATCTTGCGGAGACGCAAGCCGATTTCGCCGGCATCATCATCCGCGAAGCACGCGGCGGCGGCGCCGTCAGGCTCGGCGACATTGCGAGCGTCATTCAGGGATTTGAGGACCGCAATGTCTATGTCCGCGTCGAGGACAGTCCTTCGATTCTCGTGACCGTGTTCGGCGCCGACCGGTTCAATATCTTCACGGCGTCCGAAGGCGCGCACAAGATCATCGAGGAGATGGCCGACGAATTGCCCGCGGGCGTGAGTTTCCGCGTCTTTTATGACGAGCTCGAAGACTACAAGACGCTCATGTCGATTCTGTTTTCGAATGCCATGCAGGGCTTCTTCCTGATCTTCGTGCTACTGCTTCTGACCCTTCATCCCAAAGTAGCGTTCTGGGCGACCGCCGGCGTGATGACCGCCTTTGCGGGTTCGTTCTTCATCCTCCCCTATGTTGATGTTTCGCTGAACTTCATGGCTGTGTTTGGCTTTCTCCTCGTGCTCGGCATCATGGTTGATGACGCCATCATCGTCGGCGAGGCCGTCTATGAGCGCGCCGAACTTGAGGGGCGCGGCGGCGCAGACATTTCGATCATGGCGACACAGCTCGTGGCCAAGCCCCTCGTCGCCTCCGTGCTGGTCACCATGATGGCGTTTTCGCCATGGATGCTGCTGTCGGGCGATGTCCGCATCTACACGCGCGCCATCTCCATCGTGGTGATGTCGACCCTCTTCTTCTCGCTCATCGAGTCGCTGCTGATCCTGCCGGCGCACCTTGCCCATGTGTCGCCGCCGAAGCCGGGTCAATCTTTGTTCTCACGCCTGATGGCGCTGCAGCAGAAGTGCGCGCATTCGGTGATCTGGGTCGCCCACAACGTGCACGGGCCGCTGCTTCGGGCCGCCTTGCGCTGGCGCTATCTGACGCTTTCGATTTTCGTCGGAATCTTCCTGATCTCCATCGCGCTCATGACCACCGGCCGCGTTCGGCAGGTGTTTTTCCCTGAGATCGAGGGCGACTTCATGATGGCGTCGATAGAAATGCCGATCTCGACGCCCTTCAATCGAATGAAGGAAGTGGCGGCCCAGCTCGAAGAGGCGCGCAAGGCGCTCGAGAATGAGACTATCGAATACGCCGTCGATGACCCGAATACCGGCGCGAAGTCGCAGGGCGTTGTGCGCAGCTGGGTGACGATCGTCGATGACAACGCCGTTCGCGCCTATGTCACGCTTACCCCGCCCGAGTCGCGTTCGCTGCGCTCCAGACAGGTGACGGAGCGCATGACCGCGCTCATGGGGCCCGTTCCCGACGCCGAGAAAATTTCGTTCGATCTCTCCGGAAACAATTCCGGTCCGGCGGTGCAGATCGCTCTCAATGGCGAGAATATCGACGATCTGCGCGCCGCGGTCGACGAGCTGAAGGAAAGGCTTCTGACCTACGGCGCAGTCTACAGCGTCCGGGATTCGGAAGCTGCGGCGAATGAAGAGCTGCGGTTCAGGCTGAAACCGGGCGCAGAGCAGCTCGGCGTCACGCTCGCCTCGGTGACCAACCAGGTGCGCCAGGCCTATTTCGGCGAGGAAGTACAGCGCCAGCCCCGCGATGGCGACGAACAGCGAGTCTATCTGCGCTATCCGGCCGAGGACCGGCGCTCTCTCGCGAGCCTTGACGATTTTCGCGTCCGGACGCCGGATGGGCGCGAAATTCCGCTCTCGACGGTCGCCGAAATATCGTTCGAGCCGGGGGTCGTGTCGCTCATGCGACGCGACCGCCTGAGTTCGATCAATGTCGAGGCCGAGGCCCCGCGCGATGCGCGCAAAGAGATCATGTCCGATCTCGAGGCGAATTTTTTCCCTGCCTTCGACAAGAAATACCCGACAGTCACACGCCGGGCGGTCGGCGAGGCGGAGGCTGAGGCGCAGTTTCTCAGCGAAGTCTCTCGACTTCTGATCCTCGCGGTCATGGGCATGTATTTTCTGCTCGCGGTCGTGTTCCGGTCCTATGTGCAGCCGGCGCTCATCCTGTCGGCGATACCCTTTGCAGTGATGGGCGCGATCATCGGCCATTTCATCTTCGGCGCGTCGTTCGCGATGTTCTCCTATCTCGGCGCGATCGCGGCCATGGGCGTCGTCGTCAACGACAATGTCGTGCTTGTGGATCGCATCAACCAGATGCGCGCCGACGGCATGAGCGCGTATGAGGCCGCCTATGAGGGCACAGTCTCGCGCTTCCGGCAGATCTTCCTCACATCGGTCACGGAGTTCATCGGCCTTTCGCCAATGATTTTCGAGAAGGCGGCGATCGCCCAGTTCCTGAAACCGATGGCGCTCGCGCTCGCCTATGGCGTTCTGATCTGCATGCCGGTCACGCTGGTTCTGACGCCGTGCTTCTACCTGATCGGCAAGGACGTGAAGGACGCCGTCACCTGGGTCATCCGCCTTTACGCGCCGGCGCCGAAGGTTCGTCCGGCTGAATAAGCGACGCCGCCCGCTCAGCAAAGACGCGCCGGACCAGCTCAAGATCTTCGGGCTTGTCCACATCCATGGCCGCCTCGGCCTGCGGCAACGGAACGAGCTTGGCATGAACGCCCGTCTTCTTTGCAATCGTCCTGATGAGGCGCGGCGAGGACATCCGGCCGACAGCGAAAAGAAGAAGGACGTCGAGGCCGATTGCGGCCGCCATGCTCGCCGGATTCTTGCGCTTGGATTCCAGCCGGCGCCAGAACAGCAGAAGCGGCTCTGCGGCGTCCTTCTTGAACCAGAATAGATTTGCGCCGGAGAACGACATGTCGGACAGCCGGATGAAGGTGCGCCGCGTGCCGGGATAGGCCGCAAGATAGGTGGGCGCATCGACGCAGGCGGCGGCGGCGGAAATCACGTTCGGATCGATCTTCCTGAGAAAGTGCCGGACCATGCCCGGCGTCAGCAATGGATGATCCGCGGTCGTCACCAGCAATCCGCTTTCTGATTGCTTCAGCGCGTCATGGACGGTGGTCGCGGGCGTGGCCGCCGCCGGGGCGAAGCGCACGGGTTTGGCGCAAGCGAGCGCGCCGAGGCGCTCGCGCGTGTCGTCTGGAGCTGCGATAATAACTTCGCGAACCGCATCGACGGCCGCGAGCGTCTTGAGAACGCGGGAGATCATGGGCGTGCCGCCAATATCGATGAAGGCCTTATGCGAAACGCCCTCCGCCGCCTCCAACGCATCGGGCGGTCCGGGGCGTCGTCCGGCCAGAACGAGCGCAGTGAGATCGCTCACGACGCGCCCCGCACCCAGAGCGCGCGGAGTTCGGCGATGGCCGCCGCCTCGATCTGGGGTTCAAGCTCCGCCGCCTTGTCGAGCGCAGGCGCTCCGGGCCAGTCGACGTCCGCAAACACGGCGCCGCGAATTTCGCGAGGCGCGCTGTAGCGAGGCAGGACATGAAAATGCGGGTGCGGATCGACCATCATCAACATGAGGTAATTGATCCGGTCAAAAGCTTTGAAATCAGCCAATGTCCTTTCCACCGCCCGAGTGGCGGCGGCGAGGTCGGAGAAGGCCTCTTGCGGCAGGGCGGCGAACGACGTGACTGGCGCTTTCGCTGCAAGGACCAGCGATCCGAGCGTGACCTGCTTGCGCCGGAACAGCGCAGCCCACCATCGCGTCTCGCCGACCAGCGTTGCCGGATGGCCGAATTTCTCCATGGTCGCGGTGGCCTGCGGAAGCATGTTCAAACCGTCTCGGAACTGAGTGTGGGGCGCTCATAGACCCGCTGCTCGACCGACGCCACGCCTCCGGAGGAGGGATCATACTGGCGCGCCTCAAGTTCGAGGCGGAAGCGGTCGGGGCGTCTTTCCAGCGTCAGGAGGTTGTAGCGGCCCGGCATCTTGTCGCTGCTTCCCCGCGGATGGGAGAGTGACCCTCCGCCGATCGCAGGCGCAGACCCTGTCGGCGTCATCACCTCCTCAAAATGAGGGATATGGGCGTGGCCGTGCAATACGAGATCGACGCCGACGCGAGCGATGACTGCGAGGAGCGCCGCGCGATCATCGAGCGCCTTGCGGCGCGACACCAGGCCCGGGCTTGCAGGATGGTGGAGCATTAGAATTCGGAAGCGACCGGCGCGACCTGCCGCCTCAAGCTCCCTCTCGATCCGTCCCAACTGCGACGATCCCAACGCGCCCGTCGCAAGGCCGGGCGCCGTCGGCGGCGACGAGTTCGCGGCGATGAGGCGGGCTGGCCCGATGTCGAGGGCGTATGGGAAATCCCCGGCGTCCCTCGGGGCGCGAGGCGCCGCCTCTCCCTGACGCAGCCCGGTCATGTAGCGGCCGAGCCGGCCGAGGCCGACCGCCCATGGAAGCGAAACATAGGCGTCATGGTTGCCTGGACACAGGTGCAGGGGCAGGCCGTCAAAGGCCCGAGCGAGAAAGGCCTCGGCTGCAACGAACTCCGACTCAAGCGCAAGATTGACCAGGTCGCCCGAGAGCAGGGCGGCGGCGCAGCCTTGCCGCTTTATGTCGCCGATCAGAACCTCGGAAATCTCGGCCTTGTGCCAGCGCCGCCTCTTCCGGCGCCAGGAGAGGTAGCCGAGCAGCCGCTTGTTCAGGAGATCACGAAGGGCCGGACGCCCGGGGATCGGCAGATGAACGTCCGTCAGATGGGCGAACTTCAAGGAGTTCGACGTTAAGGAATCCATGGCGGCGCCCGGGCCCGTTTGCAATCTGAAACAATAGTTTGTGTTCCAGCTCTCGCTATGCGGCATGAATGTTATATGACAGATTTAATAAGGTTTCTTCACGCCCTTGCAGGCGGGGATTGGTCGCTTTTGGACGCTAAGGCAAATCGGATCGCCGCGCTCCCCGTCGGCGAGTCGGAAACGGCGTTATTCGCGCTTTCCGGGCGCGAAAGGCTGCGCGCCATCTTCGCGCGCCTCGGCCTGCCGGTCGTCGAAAGCGTTGACCATGCACAGAACTATGATGACGTTGTGGTCGCGCATGCGGGCTATGTGTTCGACGAGCGTGTGGTCGCAGATTTCGTGAAGACGCGACGATCAGCGTTGGCGGCCGACGACGATAGCGGCCGCGAACGCCTCGCTGCTGTCGTCTGTCGCGCCGCCGACGCCTGGCGCTGGACCGAACGACTCGCTGCGGGCGCCGAATGCGACGCCATTCCCGAGGGAGAGGGCGTCACCATCTATACGGCGGCCGAGATCAGCGGCGCCTACAACCAGCGGCTTCGAAAGAAAGAGGACCCGCTTGTGGCGCTCGCTTCACGCGCGCGCAAGGATGAGATCGAGCGGCGTCTGTTCAAGGGATCCTACAAGGGCGCGACGGATCTCGTGACCAAGTTCGTGCTGCCGGGACCCGCATTTCACGCGACGCGTGCGGCGGCGGCGCTTGGCCTGCACCCAAACCTGATTACGACCGTCAGCCTGCTGCTGGTCCTCTCCACCTTCGTCCTATTCATGCGCGGCGAGTTCGCTCTCGGGCTCGTGTCGGGGTGGCTCATGTGCTTTCTCGATACGGTCGACGGCAAGCTGGCGCGGGTGACGCTGAAGTCCTCGAAATGGGGCAATCTCTACGATCACGGCATCGACCTCATCCATCCCCCCTTCTGGTACTGGGCGTGGGCCGCCGGCGTGATCGCGGGCGGCAACCTCTCGGGCATGAGCGAGCAGATGGTCTGGACCGCTTTCTGGACGATCCTGGTCGGATATGTGTCAGGGCGCCTGATCGAGGGCTATTTTGTTCGCCGCTTCAAGATCGAAATTCACATCTGGCGGCCGATAGACTACTGGTTTCGCCACATCACCTCGCGCCGCAATCCGAACCTCGTGATGCTCACGGCGTCGGCGATTGTCGGCGCGCCCGCGCTCGGCCTTGCGGCGGTGGCGGCCTGGACGGCGCTGTCGGTCGCATTCCATCTGGTGCGCCTTGGCGCGGCGGAGCTGTCGGCGCCGCAGGGCGCGCTCAAGTCCTGGTTGGCGGAGTAGGGTCCCTTGGCTGCAGTAGGCCTCATCATCAACGGACGCAGCAATCGTTCGCCGTCCGTGCTTCCAGATGTGCTGGGGGTCGCGCGCCGCTTCCGTGACGTGAATGTCGAGGTGCTCGACGGCGTTCTCGGACTCGACAAGGCCCTCATCGGCATGAACCGCCGCGGCGTCGATACGCTCATTCTCGGCGGCGGCGACGGCACGATTCAGGCTGCATTGACCGACGCGATCAACAATCGGCGCTTTGAACGTGTCCCGAAATTCGTGGCTCTTGCCTGCGGCATGACGAATGTCATCGCGCAAGATTGCGGCCTCGCCGGCGCGCCGGCGCCGTCGCTCGAGCAATTCCTGAAGCGGCGCGAGGCTGGCGAGGCGGTCGCCGCCCGCAGGTCGCTGCTGACGGTCTCCCGCGGGTCTCGGGATCCCATCCATGGATTCTTTCTTGGCGCCGGCGCCTTTCATTCCGCGGTGCAGTTCAGCCGCGACCATGTCCAGTCGAAAGGGGCCAAGCGCTCGCTTGCGCTCGCTCTTTCCGTCGCGGGCTATGTCGTCAAGTTCGCCTTCGACGCCAAGGTCCAGAAGGACGCCGTCCGCATGACCTTCGCCGGCGGCGCTCCCGCGCCGCTTCAAGCCGGACCGACCGACCTGACCATCTTCCTAGCGACGACGCTTTCAAAACTCGGGACAGGCATCTACCCGTTCTGGGGCGAAGGTCCCGGGGCGATTGCGGCGACCGCCGTCGCCAGCCCGGTCCGCCGATTTCTGAGCGGGGCGCCGGCGGTCGTGCGCGGCCTCAGGAAAGACTGGTTCGAAGCGGAGGGATATCGAAGCTGGCGCGCCGACCGCATCGGCGCCAGTTTTGCCGCCCCCTTTGTCTTTGACGGAGAGATGTTCGAGGCGACTCCCGGTGAGGACATCGAGTTCGGAACCGCCCACAATGCCGAATTCCTCCGCTGACGAGGCGGCCCGCGCCGCCTATGTCCGCGAGTATCTGAACGCGCCGCCGGCGGCGCCCGCCGTCGCGCTAGCCCGCGAGATCGAGAGGCGACATCCCGGCTGCGCGGTCCTGCTCTACGGCTCCGGCAACAGCGTGCTGAAAGACGCGTCCGTTGAGGACGTGCTGTTCGACTTCTACGCCATCGTTCCGAGCTATCGCTCGGCCTTCGGGTCGGCGCTCTTGCGCTTCGCCGGCCGGGTTCTGCCGCCGAATGTCTTTTACCTCGAATGCGACGGTCCGACCGGGCGCCTCCGGTGCAAATACGCCGTGCTTGCGATCGATCATTTCGAGCAGCTCGTCAGCAAGCGGACGTTTCATTCCTATTTCTGGGCTCGCTTCGCCCAGCCTTGCCGCATCGTTGCCGTCTCGCCCGAGATGCGGCCGCGGATCGAGGCGGCGGTGCTGACCGCGATCGATACTTTCGCCGCGAACTCGGCGGGGCTTCCTGGAGCCGAAAGCGTTGCGGCGCTTTGGCGCGAGGGTCTCGCACGCTCTTACAGGGCGGAACTGCGGGCCGAAGCGCCTGACCGCGTGACCCGCCTCCTCGAAAACTATGGCGACTGGCCCTCCCGTGTGACGCTCCTGCGGGGGGCGCGGCCACGGCGGCAGGAACTTGCGTGGCGCCTGCGCGCCGTCCAGGGAGGCTTTCTGTCGGCGGCAAGGCTGCTCAAGGCAAGCTTCACCTTTGTGGGCGGCGTCGATTACAT
>CAYTVQ010000030.1:11784-16088 GCA_964441615.1 uncultured Caulobacterales bacterium
AGGAGCGCCTTTCCTGAAATGTTGTGCAGGAAGTGGATCATGAGAACCGGGCTCAACACAGTCGCCCAGCCGAGCGGCGCTTCCAGCGCGATGAGCGTCAGTCCCGCCCATACGCAGGCGTCGCCGAAATAGTTCGGATGGCGCGTCAGGGCCCACAGGCCGCGGGTCATGAGACGGCCCTTGTTCCCCGGATCCTTCTTGAATTCCGCAAGCTGATGATCGCCGACCGCCTCAAAGAAGAGTCCCATCGCAAAAAGGGCGACCCCGGCCCAGGCGAGCGGCCCGGGGGCGCCGTCGCCGCCGATCTGGCCGATCTGCACGGGCAGCGACACGAACCACGCAATGACGCCCTGCAGACCAAAAACATGGAAGAGACTCCAGCGGGCGAAGGCTGCGTCCGAACCCTGCTTCCTGCGCATCGCCTGGTACCGGTAGTCCTCGCCATGGCCGATATTGCGCCGAGCCAGGTGAAGCGCCAGCCGCAGCGCCCAGGCCGAAACAAGGGCGACGAGGAGCAGCGCTCGCGGATCGGCGCCGTCGGCGCGGACATAGGTGAGCAAGGCGGGCAACGCGCAAGCAGGACCCCACGCGATATCGACAATGCTGGCGTCCTTGAGGCGCGTGCTTAGCGTCCACAGCCCCGCAAACACCGCAAGGATGGCGGCAAGATTGCCAAGGATGAGGACGATGAGATCAAGACCCATGGTCGTCTTTGTTGGCCGGCGCGCGCCGTTCCTGCAAGCGCCGCTTGCACGCGGGGCGTCTTTCGCTAAGGTCCGCGGCCGACAGGAGCTGCGGCGCGCCGCGCCGACGTAACAAGGAGAAGAATCATGCCCGTGAACGGTAAGTGGAATGTGACCATCAAGACGCCCATGGGCGACCAGAAAGCGCTGGTCGAACTGACGCAGGACGGCGCGGCCCTGAACGGCAAAATGTCGGGCGCCATGGGCTCGATCAACATTGAGAACGGCAAGGTCGATGGCGACACGCTGAGCTGGAACGCCAAGGTCACCTCGCCAATGCCGCTGACGCTCGAATTCTCCGGCAAGCAGGATGGCGCGAATCTCAATGGCACCGTGAAGTTCGGGGCTTTCGGCTCAGGCCCCTTTTCGGGAATTCCCGCCTGACCGAAGCTTCGCCCTCTCAGTCTCGCATCGCCGCCGGCGCGAAGGCGTCTGGCGGCGGTGTTGCGTCCGGGCTTCCGCCATTGAAGCGGGTGCAGCGTTTCGTGAGCGCCGCCCATAATTGGCTGGCGCTTTTTCTCGCCGCGCAGGTGATGCTCTGGATGCTCTCCGGCGCGGTAATGAGCCTTTTCCCCATCGATCTCGTTCGCGGTCGGACGAATGCCATGAAGGACTATCCTGTGGAGCTCGGCGCCTTCGGCTACGCCAATATCGGCGGCGTGATCGCCCAGACGCCGGGCGCTACCGAGGTGACGCTCACGCATTTCATGAACCGTCCCGTCTATGTGGCCAGGGGAGTCACGGGCGCAGCCATTTTCGACGCGCAGACCGCTCAGAAGCTCTCTCCGCTCAAGGAAGATGCGGCGCGCGCCGTCGCCAAGAAGGATTTCGTCGGGAAGGGCGAAATATTGCGCGCGCGCCTGCTTGAGCGGGCGCCCCATGAGTGCGGCTGCGCGGCCCCCGTCTGGCGCATCGATTTCTCTGATAATCTGAACACTCGCCTCTATGTCTCGCCGGCGACCGGCGAAATCGAGGCGCGCCGGAACAGGATCTGGCGGCTCTACGATTTTTTCTGGATGCTGCACATCATGGACTACAAGGAGCGGGAGAACTTCAATAACCCTCTCATCCAGCTCTTCGCGGTCACCGGCGCGTTGTTCGCGATGACCGGCCTTTACCTCGTTGGGGTGCGGCTCGCGGGCGGGCAGTATCGGCTCAGGCGGCGCGGTAAGTAGCCCCTGAACGCCGCGACGCTGGCGCGCTCATGCGATCAGCCGGAAAAACCGCGCCTCCATCGCCGGCTCCTTGAACGCGCCGAGCAGGGCCTGCGTCACGCAGGAGATCTCGGTCTTGTGCACGCCGCGTGTTGACATGCATTGATGCTCGGCGTCGAGTAGGACGGCGACCCCGCGCGGCTCCAGCGCCGTCTCGATCGCCTGCGCAATCTGGTTGGTCAGCGTCTCCTGACTCACCAGACGCTTGGACAGGGCGTCAACGACCCGCGCCAGCTTTGAGATGCCGACGATCTTGGCCGACGGCAGATAGGCCACATGGGCGACGCCGATAATGGGCTGAATGTGGTGCTCGCAATGCGATTCGAAGCGGATGTTCTTCAGGAGCACGATATCGTCATAACCTTCGACTTCCTCGAAGGTGCGCGATAGCAGCGCAACCGGATCCTCGGCATAGCCGGCGAGAAACTCCTCATAGGCGTCCACGAAGCGCCGGGGCGTATCGAGGAGGCCTTCGCGGGAAGGGTCCTCGCCAAAATAGGAGAGAAGCGTCCTGACGGCCTCCTCGGCATCGCGCCGCGACGGGCGCGGCTTCACGGATTTCAACGCGACAGTTTCGGCAGTCATGATTTGCGTTCCTCGATGGCGCGGACAAGATTTGCTGTTTCGATGGCGGCGAGCATGGCTTCGGCGCCCTTGTTGCCGGCCTTGGTTCCGGCGCGTTCAATCGCCTGCTCGATCGTATCGACGGTGAGCACGCCGAAGGCGATCGGCACGCCGGTTTCGCGCGCCGCGGCGGCGACGCCGCGCGCAGCCTCGCCCGCGACATAGTCGAAATGCGGCGTCGCCCCGCGGATGACGCAGCCGAGCGCGACAATCGCGTCATAACGGCCGGTCTCAGCCAGCTTTTTCGCCGCGAAGGGAATCTCGAATGCGCCCGGCGCAAAGGCGAGATCGAGGCGTTCCTCGCTGACGCCGTGCCGCACCGCGGCGTCCTTTGCGCCGGCGATCAGGCGCTCAAGGATGAAATCATTCCAGCGCGTCGCGACGATGGCGATGTTGAGCCCCGCGCCAGACATATGTCCCTGAAACGTTCGCGACATGGCCTGCTCCTACCCGACCGCCCGCAGCCGCTGCGGTTCGATGGCGCGGCGATAGTCGGCGATCGATTTCACCGAGACGATCTTGAGACCGAAGCGGCGGGCGAAGATCTCGAGATCCGGCAGGCGCGCCATGGTCCCATCGTCATTCATGATCTCGCAGATCATGGCGGCCGGGGTGAGGCCCGCGAGCCTGGCGAGGTCGACGCCAGCCTCGGTCTGGCCGCCGCGCTCGAGCACGCCGCCGTCGCGCGCGCGCAGCGGAAAGACGTGGCCCGGCGTCACAATGTCCGCGCGCGTCGATCTGGGATCGATGAGCGTGCGGATGGTGTGGGCGCGGTCGAATGCGGATATGCCCGTCGTCACGCCCTGCGCGGCCTCGACGGAGACCGTGAAGGCGGTGCCGAACCCCGAACGGTTCTCCGCCTCGGGCACCATCAGCGGCAGCGCGAACCTGTCGATGAGGCGCCCCGCCATGGCGCAGCAGATGAGCCCGCGCCCTTCCCTGGCGCAGAAATTCACGGCAGCCGGCGTGACAAAGTCGGCGGCGATGACGAGATCGCCTTCGTTTTCGCGGTCCTCGTCATCGACGACGATCAGGAACTCGCCGGTCTTGAGGGCGGCGAGCGCCTCGGGAACAGACGCGAATGTCATGACCTCGCCCTTTCCAGCATGGCCTCACGAGCCGCCAGCGGCGCAGCGCGAGTCAAATAGGAGCCAAGGAGGCGTTCCGCATATTTCGCCATGATGTCCACCTCCAGATTGACCTTTGCGCCGGGCTTTTTCCTCGGGAGGATCAGCTTCTCCTGCGAGTAGGCGATGAGCGTGACGTCGAACCAGTCCTCGCCGACCGTGACGACCGTCAGCGATGCGCCGTCAATGGCGATGAAGCCCTTGGGCGCGATGTAGCGCATCAGAGAAAGGGGCGCCGATATTGCGACCCACAGCGCGTCCCGGTCCCTGCGGAAGGATTTGATGACGCCCGTCGCATCGACATGGCCCTGCACGTAATGCCCGCCAAGGCGGGTCGTCGGCAGGACGGCGCGTTCGAGATTCACCGCGTCGCCCGGCCTCAAATCGCCGAGACCGGTCCTCGCCAGCGTCTCCGGGGCGAGGCCGACCGTGAAGGCGTCCGTCTCGAAGTCGACGATGGTGAGGCAGACGCCGTTGACCGCGATCGAATCGCCTCGTTTTGCGTCTTCAAGGATCGTCCGGGCGCTGATCGTAAGGCGATGGCCTTCGCCCGCAGGTCCGGCGGCGCGCACGAGGCCGATTTCCTCGACAAGACC
>CAYTVQ010000031.1:0-16048 GCA_964441615.1 uncultured Caulobacterales bacterium
CAGGATCCGGTCCCGGCGGTCGATCATCCGCTGGTCAATGCGGCGGACATCGCCGCGCTCAAGGCGCGTATCCTCTCATCCGGTCTGTCCGTGTCCGAACTGGTCCGGACGGCCTGGGCTTCGGCGTCAAGCTATCGTGACACCGACATGCGCGGCGGCGCCAATGGGGCGCGCGTCCGGCTGGCCCCGCAGAAGGACTGGGAAGCCAATAATCCCGAAGAGCTCGCGAAAGTGATCGGCAAGCTCGACGAGATTCGGACAGCCTTCAACAGCGAACCTCGCGGCAACCGCAAGATTTCCCTGGCCGACATGATCGTTCTCGGGGGCGCGGCGGCCATCGAGAAGGCGGCGAAAGACGCCGGCCGGACGGTGACCGTGCCCTTTGCGCCGGGCCGGACTGATGCGACGCAGGAAATGACCGACGCCGAGTCGTTCGCCGTGCTCAAACCGGAAGCCGACGGTTTCCGAAATTTCTACACCAAAGACTATCGTCTCTCGCCCGCCGATGCGCTCGTCGACAAGGCGGACATGCTTGGCCTCACGGTTGCAGAGATGACAGCTCTCGTCGGCGGGCTTCGCGCCCTCGACGCCAATGTCGGCGGCGCCGATCACGGAGTGTTCACGAAGACCCCTGGGGCGCTCACGAACGACTTCTTCGTGAACCTTCTTGACATGTCGACGAAGTGGCAGCCTGCCGCCGACGGCTATGTATTCGAAGGCCGCGATCGCAAGACGGGCGCGGTCAAATGGACGGCGACCGAAGTCGACCTCGTCTTCGGATCAAATGCGGAACTGCGTGCGGTGGCCGAATCCTACGCCTACGCCAACGCCGGCGACGCCTTCGTGAGGGACTTTGTGGCGGCGTGGAACAAGGTCATGACAAACGACCGCTTCGATTTGAAGAAGAAGTCGTAACCTCGGCGTCAATCCCCCCGGGGACCGCGCCTGTCCAGGGCGACCGCGCAGCGGTCGCCCTGTCTCTTTTGTCGGGCGTTCAGACCTCAGGCAGGAGGACCTTCTGCGCACGCCACTGCTCGACAATGCGTTCAATGAAACCGCTGTCTTCAACGTCGACCGACCAACCATCGGTGAAGCTTGCGGTGAGACTTCGCGGCACGAGTTCGCGGTGCAGCGCGTCGAACCGGATGCGCGTCGGGAGCGGCACCCCCTCCCCGACCGCGATCGCCTCGCCGAGGCCGAGCGAGGGGAGGCAGCTGAGAAGGCTTGTCGAAGCGTCAGGAATGGCGGCGCGCAGCGCATCCTGGTCCGCCTGATTGGCGAGACGCATCGCGAAGATCGTGTTGCACTGGGAGAGGATGGTCGGGTCGAGTTCGGTAGGCCGCTGCGACACGACCCACAGCGATACGCCCGTCTTGCGCCCTTCCTTGGCGATGCGGATGAGCGCCTTGCGTGTCGGCCCGAAACCCTCGTCACGGTCGGCCGGCGCGTAGCGATGCGCATCTTCGCAGATGAGCGCGATGGGCGTCGCGCCGTGGCTCCAGAGACCGAACTCGAAGGCAAGCCGCGCCACGACCGAGACGACGACCTGCGCGACTTCCGCGGGCAGGCCGCCAAGTTCGATGATCGAAACCGGTCGCCCCTCGACGGGAATGCGGAAGAGAGTCGACAGGAAGTTCGACATCGTATCTTGGACCGTCAGCCCGCCGAACATGAAGGCGTAACGGGCGTCCTGGCTGATCGCGAACAGCCGGTTGCGCAGGCGCTTGTAGGGCGCGATCGAGCGCGTCGAGTCGAGCCCGCCAAGCGACTTGTCGATCAGACCTAGAATGTCCGAGATGCGGTAGGGCAAGGGCGTATCGACGGTGATCGCCGCCGCGTCGCCCCGCGTCGCATAGATCTTCGCGCCATTGGCGGCCGCGTGCAGGCCCATCTTCTTGCCCGCCGGAATGAGGTCGGCGAGAATCTCGATTTCTTCGTCATAGCCTTTGCGGCCGGGATAGAGAATCTCGACCAACTCCTCGAAGGTCAGCATCCAGTAGGGCATGCTGAGATTGGTCGGGTCGAAGATCACCGCCGTGTCCCCGAAGCACTGCGAATACTCATTATGCGGATCGAGGACGACGACATGACCGTTGGGGTAGCGGTCGAGAACCGCGCGCATCATAAGGGCCACGGCGCAGGATTTTCCCGCTCCGGTGGTGCCGAGCAGCGCGCAGTGGCGCTGAAACAGGTCGTTGACAGCGACGGTCGCCGGAATAGCCTGATCCTGCTTCACGACCCCGATGCGCACGCTGGCCGCTCCGTTGACGGCGAAGAGCGCGGCGAGTTCATCGCGGGTCGCGACATGCGCCTCGTCGCCGAGCGTAGGATAGGCGGACACTCCGCGACGAAAGCGCGCCGGCGCCTTCTGGGTCGCCTTCGAGAACTCGCCGATGAGTTCGAGCTCGACGATGCGCATGTCGCCGCCTTCGGCCGAAGGCGAAGGCACGCTCATGGCGGAAACAAGTCCGAGGACAACCGTGAGACCGGAGTCGATGCTCATGATGGCGCCGAGCTGGGGCTTGCCGCCGCGGTCTTCGTCCGCGCGCGTCGGATCGAGCATGACGAGCGCGTGGCTTCCCGTGACTGAGATGACGCTGCCGACGCGCTTGCGCTCGGGTGCAAGTCTTATCGCTTGAGGCGGGGCGGCTCTGACGGCGGATTCAGACTGCGACATCGGATTCTCCTCAATCAGCCGGCCTTGCGGGCGGGCGCCTCAATCACTGCCGGCTCGGTCTCGTCGCTTTTCCCCGCAGCGTCGGCCAACGGCAGCACCGCGCGAACGACCGTGCCTTCGCCGGCCTTGCTCTTGATGTGGAAGCGGCCGCCCTGCATCTCGACGAATGTCTTGGCGATGGCGAGTTCAACGCCGGCGCCGCTGAAGGAGCGATCGAGGCCGCGATGCACCTCGTCGAAGACGCCGAGGGCCTTCCTGAGCGCTTCCGGTTCAAATCCGGCGCCATGATCGCGCACGGCGATCTCCGGAAGCCCGTCTTTCCCAAGCGCGGCGCGAACGAGAATTCGTCCGCCCTTCGGTGAAGACTTGATCGCAGTGCGCAGCAGATGATCGACAGCCTGCCCGAGCCGCTCTGCGTCCGCCCATGCGGCGGGAACTGAACCGACCGTTTTGTTTTCGAGGACTGCGCCTGCGGCGGCGGCGGCCACACGCGCGCGCTCGACAGCGGCGGAGACGATTTCCGAGATATCCGCGTTCCCTTTGCGCAAGGTGACCCCGCCCGAGTCGAGCGCGGCGATTTCGAGGATCGTATTGATGTGCCCGAGGAGGAGGTCGGCGGATTGCAAGACGTAATCGGCATAGGCGTCGCGCTGCTCATCCGACAGGCGGTAGGTCTCGCCCTCCTTCAGCATCGTCGAGAAGCCGATGATGGCGTTAAGCGGCGTCCTCAGTTCGTGATTCATGTTCGCGAGGAACTCGGAGCGCGCACGGATCGACAGCTCGGCTTCGGCGCGCGCGGCCCTGGCGGCGGCCTCAGCCCGACGCACTGCGCCGCCCTCGGCGAGTCGCGAGGCGAAACCGGCCAGCAGTCTTCCCTGGGACGCAAACGGGTTCAGCGCGCGCATCTATCCTCCGGCCGGGCACGCTAGGCGAGGAAGGGCTAAAGCGCCGTAAAGGAAGATGGGCTGGGCGCCGGGACAGTCATGGGCGTGCTGACGCGCAACTAATTGAATTCAAATGAGAAAATATCGGATTTTCCAGCATCCGCCTGGTCAGCAGCGTTCAATCCGGCCGGTGTGCGGCTTGAATATTCGGAGCAGTAACCCTATTCTTGATGCCCTGAATGCCAGTCAGGCCGCGCGGTCAATCGCGCGGCCGATGTCGTTTTTAGTCACTATCCGAGGAGGAACATGGAAAAGGTTCCCATGACCGTCGCCGGTTATCAGAAGCTCGAGGACGAGCTGCGCCGCCTGAAGCACGAGGAACGTCCTGCCGTCATCGCCGCGATTTCGGAGGCGCGGGGCCACGGCGATCTTTCCGAGAACGCCGAGTACCATGCTGCGAAGGAGCGACAGGGCTGGATCGAAGGGCAGATCCGCGATCTGGAAGACCGGTTCAGCCGCGCACAGGTCATCGATGTCGGCAAGCTGTCAGGAAAATCGGTCGTCTTCGGGGCCACTGTGACCCTCATCGACGAGGAGACGGATCAGAAGAAAAAACTGCAGATTGTCGGGGAGTTCGAGTCTGATGTGAAACTCGGCAAGATTTCCATAGCCTCGCCGCTCGCGCGCGCCATGATTGGCAAGGCAAAAGGCGACACGATCGAAGTCGCCGCGCCGGGCGGCGCGCGGTCCTACGAGATCGCCAAGGTCGAATTCCTCTAATGCCGGTCGATTACAGCACCGGCGCCGGCGAAGCACCACGATCCTGGCTTTCGGCCCTGGCGCGCGGCCTCGCGAAACGGTGCCCCGCCTGCGGACGCGGACGTCTCTTCGACGGCTACACGAAGCTGACGAACGCCTGCCCCGCATGCGGTCTCGACTTCTCGGGGCACCGCGCCGACGACGCGCCGCCCTACGTTACGATCCTGCTCGTCGGGCACATCGCGATTCCGCTGGCCCTGGCCGCCAAGCAGGTTTTCGATCCATCGCTCGGACTCCAGTTTGCGGTGCTGACACCCCTCATCCTCCTCGCAGCCTACGTCCTGCTGCCGATTTCGAAGGGCGGGCTCGTCGGCGTGCAGTGGGCGAACCGCATGCACGGTTTTGGCGCGGGGACGGACGAAGACGACCGGAATCAGGCCGGTTGACAGCCCGGGCCCTCTCGTCTACCTCCCCTCGCCTTTGTTCAGGAGCTTTCCATGGCCAAGCCGACCACCGTCAAGATCCGCCTCAATTCGACGGCCGGCACGGGCTATTTCTACGTGACGAAGAAGAATACGCGGACCATGACCGAGAAGATGGTCATGAAAAAATATGATCCCAAAGCGCGCAAGCACGTGGAATTCAAGGAAGGCAAGATCAAGTAAGGGCCTTGGGGCTTCGCCCTCGGGCTCACCCCCCTTCAGAAGCAAGACCGGTCACGAAAAACCCCGGCCTGGCATCTCGCAGGACCGGGGCTTCGGACTGTCCGTCCGCAGTGGGCTCCAGCGGACGGCGTGACGGTTTCGGTTGGCGCTTAGGCAAGCGCGACAGCGGTGTAGGCGGCGGGCGCGACGGCGGCGATCACAACAACCAGCACCATCAGCATCGAAATCACTTTGGCCATTTTTTCTCTCCTTTTCTTTGTTTCTTGTGAGCGGGAGATAGAGGGGCGGGCGACTGATTTAAAGGGGTCAGCGCCGTCGCCCGGCCCACCCGACAAACGGCTCATCGCAAAAGGTTTTTCGAAGTTTCCGCCGGTCTTTTCCAGGCAACGCTTCAGCGCGCGGCGAACGCGTCGAGGAGAGCCCGCTGCTGGGCCATGGCGTCCTGCTTCGGCTCGCTCACTCGCGCGGGCGCGAAAAGCTCGCGGTCCAGCCGGGCGATGCGCGAATAGAGCTGGGCCGCGTCGGTGACGAGCCGGATTAGGGTCTCAGGAAGCCCCTCTTCATGAAGATCGCCCAGTTGGGGCTCCCTCGGCTTCAGGCGGTACTTGTCGTCCCTCGCTTCTTCAGGCGTCATTTCGCCTTCCCGCACGGCGCGCATGACAAGGAGCCAGGAGGCGATCTGCATCAACTGTGTCGTCAGCCGCATGGACGAGCCGGCATAAACGAGGGCGGCGGAGCGCGAGAGGCCGCGGGAGGCCTCGCGCCCGGCGCCGTCAAGATAGTTCGCGGTCTCCTCGACCAGCGTCATCCCTTCACGGAAAGTCCGCGCAAAGAGCTCCGACTGCACGAACCTCGATGCATTGTCGTTTCTGGGCGCCGTCGCCATGTCTGTCTTCCCTGCCGCCCTGCTGCTCCCCGCGAGCATGCCTTCTGAAGGCGCCGCGCGGCAACAGAAAATGGGTTAACGCCGCCTCGCCGGCGCCTCCGGCCCGTTAACGAGCAACGGTCATGCCAGTGACATCCCGCCCGTCGCTCATGTGTGGCGCCGCTGCGCCGCATGCTTGCGCTGCCGCCGCTCAGCGCTATCAGGACCCTTTGCAGGAGGTTCGACATGCTGGCTGCGGCGCTTGCCCTGATCTTGTGGACTTTAGTCGTCTGGGCATGGATGTACGCTACGCGCATTCCAGCGATGCGCGAGGCCAAGGTCTCACCGCAGGAAGGTCTGCATCCCGGTTCTCTTGATAAACTCCCGACCGGCGCGAGAGTCGTCGCCGACAATTATAACCATCTGCACGAGCAACCGACCATCTTCTACGCACTCGCCATGATCACCCACCTTGCGGGTCACGGCGATGCGATAAACGTGGCCCTCGCCTGGGGATATTTTGCAACTCGCGTTGCACATTCGATCGCGCAGATTGTCCTGAAGCGCGTCGTCCCGCGTTTCCTCATGTTTGTCGCAGGAACCGTCATCCTCATGGTCATAGCGGGACGCGACGCGATCTTGCTGTTCGCGCCGTCGTGAGGCGCGTGCGGCCTCGCTATAAGGCTTTTACCGCCGCCTCGGTCGCCGCCGCGAAGATCGCGAGGCCCTCATCCAGCTGACGGTCGGAGATGGTGAGCGGCGTCAGGCAGCGCAGGCACTGGGCGTAGGCGCCGGCCGTCGTAATGATAAGTCCGCGGTCCCGGCATTCGGTCTGTATCTTCGCGGCGAGATCGCCATTCGGGCGGCCGGGATCGCCTTCCTTCACGCATTCGACAGCAATCATGCCGCCGATCTGGCGGACGTCGCCAAAATGGCCCTTGGCGACGCCGAGCTGCAGCGAGCGCCAGCTCTCGCGCACGCGGCGGCCAATATCCTCCGCGCGCTGAAGGAGCCCCTCCTCCTCGAATATGTCGAGGACGGCGAGCGCAGCCGCGCAGGCGACTGGATTTCCTCCATAGGTTGAGCCCATTCCGCCCTGGGCGATCTTGTCCATGAGGTCGGCCTTGCCGGTCAGCGCCGAGAGCGGAAGTCCGGCGGCGATCGACTTGGCGATGCAGATGAGGTCGGGTTCAACGCCCGAGTGTTCTATCGCGAACATCTTGCCGGTGCGGCCCATGCCTGACTGAATCTCATCGACGATCATCAGGGCCCCGATGTCGTCACAGGTCTTGCGCAGGCCCCGGAAGAATTCCGGGGGTCCGGCATTGAATCCGCCCTCGCCCTGAACCGGTTCGACGATGATCGCTGCAACTTCCTCGGCCGGAATCGCTGTCTTGAAGATGTGGTCGAGGCAGGACAGGCAGGTCTTTACCGACACGCCATGATAGGCGTCAGGATAGGGCGCATGGAACACGCCCGGCACGAGCGGGCCGAAGCCCTGCTTGTAGGGCTTTGATTTGCCGGTGAGCGTGGTCGCCAGCAACGTGCGGCCGTGAAAGGCGCCCTCGAACGCAATAATGCCCGGCCGGCCCGTGATGCGGCGGGCGAATTTGATGGAGTTTTCAACCGCCTCCGCCCCTGAATTGAAAAGCGCCGTCTTCTTTTTCGTCGGTCCCGGCGCCAGCCGGTTCAGGCGTTCGGCGAGTTCGACATAAACTTCGTACTGCGCGATGCCGAAGCTCGTGTGAATGAAGCTGTCGACCTGCTTCTTGATCGCGGAAACGACCCTGGGATGGCGGTGGCCGACATTGAGAACCCCGATGCCGCCGATGAAGTCGATATAGCGCTTCCCCTCGACGTCCCAGAGCTCGGCCCCCTCAGCTCGCGCAACATAGACGCCTGACTTTGACGGAAGCCCGGCTGGCAGGGCTTCATCGCGGCGCGCCTTCAAGGCCTCGTTGGTCGTGAATTCGTTCCGGCCGTGGTCCATCAAGGGCTCCCGCACTTCCTGGTTCTCGATTGCGCGGCCCTTAACATGATCGGCGAAGCAATCGCCACCCCGCGCCCCTCTGCCGCAGCGCCGCAACTGCAGCTGTGCATTGCACAACAAGGAGTTTGGGGCTTCAATGAGAAGGTCGCGTTTCCTGATAGTTTTTGCCTCGCCGTTAACCGCTTGCGAATCTTTCCTACCAAGAGTGGCGGTCGATCAGGCGGAATCGTCCAAGGAGACCACGAATGACCGAAGACGGGCTCACCAAGGTGAAGATTCTCAAATTCGTCCGACTGCTCGACGGGGGCGAGACCGAGGAGAGCCTGGTCGCGCGCGCCCAAAGCCGTAACTGGCTCGACAGCTGCGGCACGCCGACCGTCGCAGGCATTCAACTCGTCCGCTCCAGCGACCGGATGTCCCGCCTCGTGGAGCCCGACCTCATTCCCTGAACCCCGGGTTTGGCCTGTCGGGTCGTTTCGGATCCGACCGCGACGCTTCTCAACCCCGCTCTGCCCTGAATCAACCAAGCCTCCCCGGGCTCAGGCCAGCGCCAGCGTCCCTCCGTGCCGAAACCAAGGGGAGTCAAGTGCTTGTAAGATCGGCGTTTCAGGTTAGGGTCCCGCCGGGCAGAGCAATGGGAGGCCCCGCGTTTTTCCGCGGGTGCAAAAGGGAAGCATCATGGAACAAGCAGGCGGCAAAGCAGGGCCGCGCACGAGCCTTGCCGGCGGAATGTTGCGCAGAAAATCAATCGAGCAGGTCCAATCGGAATATGGCACCAGCGAGCTCAAGCGAACGCTGGGTCCGATCAACCTCATCTTCCTCGGCATCGGATGCATCATCGGCGCCGGCATCTTCGTGCGGACCGGCAATGCGGCGGCGCTGCATGCCGGTCCCGCTGTAATGCTGTCCTTCCTGGTTGCGGGCCTCGTCTGCGCCTTTGCAGGCCTTTGCTACGCTGAACTCGCTTCGGTCCTGCCAGTTTCGGGGTCCGCCTACACCTATTCTTATGCGACGCTCGGAGAGTTTGCCGCCTGGATCATGGGGGCCCTGCTGCTTCTCGAATATGGCCTTGCGGCGTCAGTGGTCGCCGTGGGCTGGTCTGGTTACGCGGTCAGTTTGCTGCACGACATAGGGATCATCATCCCGCCTGAGTTCACCGGGCCTGCAGGACATGTAATCGGCGCCATGGTGAATGGCGAGTTCATGCCAGCAACCGCCTTTGCCGGCGGTGCGGCGCCCGAGGGCGCGGCAATCGTTACTGGGATTTTGAACCTGCCGGCCCTCGCTGTCTCCCTCGCCCTTACCATTCTCCTGGTGCTGGGGGTGTCGGAATCCGCGAACTTCAACAACCTGATTGTGATCATCAAGGTGGCGGTCATCGTCGCCTTCATCGTGATCGGCGGCATGGCTATCCTCGGCGAGCCTGGAAAGTATCTCCAGAACTGGGATCCGTTCATCCCCGAGCCCACTGGCGAACGCGGCGAGTTCGGCATAGGCGGCGTCATGCGCGCGGCCTCGATCGTGTTCTTCGCCTATATTGGTTTCGAGGCAGTCTCGACCGCCGGCCAGGAAGCCAAAAATCCGAAACGCGACATGCCTATCGGCATTCTCGGTTCTCTGATCGTGTGCACGATCCTTTATATGCTGACGGCGGCCGTTCTGACGCTCTTGGTCAAGTATCCAGAGCTCAATACGCCGGCGCCGGTCGCTGACGCCGTCAATCGACTCGGCGCGCAATGGGGCTGGTTCAAGATGGCCGTGAAGATCGGCGCCATCGCCGGCCTGACCTCAGTCATTCTGGTCCTCATGTATGGCCAGACGCGCGTCTTTTACGCCATGTCGCGAGACGGCCTCATTCCCGGGCTTTTCGCCAGCGTTCACAAGACCTTCAAGACGCCGTGGATCAATACTCTCATCGTCGGCGTGCTGGTTTCAATCGCAGCGGCCGTGTTCGATATCAATACGCTCGGCGATCTGACGTCGGTCGGAACCCTGGCCGCCTTCGCGATTGTCTGTTTCACGGTCATCTATCTCCGGCGCGCGCGCCCCGATCTCGAACGCGGCTTCACGGTCCCGCTGTTCCCGATCCTGCCGATCCTTGGCATCCTCTCCTGCGTCTACCTCATCACCACCGTAGAAATGCGCGTCTTGACGTTCTTCATCTATTTCCTGGCGGGCGCGGTCGCGATCTACTTCCTCTCCGGGATCTGGAATTCAAAGCTCGGCCGGGCGAAGGCCTGACAGAGATTTGACGCGAAACAGAACGGGAAGCGCCGCCCAAAGGCGGCGCTTCTTGCTTCGGTTGATCGCAAACCCGTGGCGGACTCCGAATTGCGGGCCTAGCTAGGGTCGCGCACAGCTGCAGGAGGCCCGTCATGACCAAAGCGCATAAGACTACGCCGGTGATGCCTCACATCACCGTCTCCAACGCCAAGAAAGCCATTGAATTCTACCAGGAGGCATTCGGCGCGAAGGAGATCTTTCGGGCAGAGGCTGACGACGGAAAGCGCCTGATGCATGCCGCCATCGAGCTTAATGGCGGCGGCGTCGTCATGCTCAATGACGATTTCCCGGAATTTCACAACGGGACGAAATCGACGCCCGAGGCGCTGAAGGGAACGCCCGTCACCCTCCATCTTGAACAGAACCGCGTCAAGGATGTCGATGTCCTTTTTCTGAGGGCGACGAAAGCTGGCGCGAAGGCCGTAATGAAGCCTGACGACATGTTCTGGGGCGACCGCTACGCCGTCGTAGAAGATCCGTTCGGCCATCGCTGGTCGATCGCTGCGCCGGTTGACATGAAATAGGTCAGCCGGCGGCGATGCGCCGCGCCACGAGGAGAAGCGTCGCGGTCCATGAGACGCCGAAACTCCAGCCGGCGAGGACGTCTGTCGGATAGTGCACGCCGAGTGCAACGCGGCTCATGCCGACAAGGAGCGCCAGCGCGATCGCGCAGGCGAGGACGTAATGACGCGCCGCCCGGTTCGGCAGCGACGGCGCCAGCATGAGCGCGAGCAGGAGAAACACAGACGCCGAACTCGATGCATGGCCGCTCGGAAAGCTGCGGGAGGACACGCTGGCGAGAGGCGGGACAAGATCCGGGCGCGGACGATCAAACAGGCCCTTGAGCGCGTCCACAGCCAGGGCCTGCCCGACCACGACCGCGACAAGGAGGCCGATGGCGGCCCAGCGGCGGCGCACGATCAGATAGCCGACGAGCGCGACGGTGAGCAGCGTCATCACCGGCGCGCCGCCGAGCGCCGTCACATCCCGCATCAGCGGCCCCAGCCATTCCGGTCCGGCGATGGCGCCGGGACTGTTGACGGTCCGGAAACCGAGAATCGACGCGCGATCAAGGTCTGCAACTACGGCGGAGGACGACGCGAGAACCGCGACCGCCGCAAAGACGGCGCCTCCGCCGACTGCGAGCGCGATCAGCAGCCTTGCGCCCGGCGAGCCCGAGCGGTCGGCGGCGAGGGGCCCGCTACTCATTCTTAAAGATCGCACCCGCTTTCATCACGAACGAGACCTGTTCGAGCGCCGTCACGTCGCCGAGCGGATCCCCGGCCACGGCGATGAGATCAGCGGTGCAGCCAGCGCGCACGCAGCCGAGCTCGCCCGGTTTCCCGAGCGCCTCGGCGGCGACCGATGTCGCCGAGCGGATCGCCTGCATCGGCGTCATGCCGTATTTGACCATCCACGCGAACTGCCTGGCGTTGTCCCCATGCGGATAGACGCCTGAATCCGTGCCGAAGGCGAGCCTGGCCCCGGCTTTGACGGCGGCCCTGAAGCTCTCCCGCTGAACCTCGGCGATCTCGGCGTCTTTGCGCAGGAACTCTTCCAGCTCGCCGTTCTTGCGGCCCTCGGCTTGCGTGTATTCGCTGTTGTAAATGTCCATCACCAGGTAGACGCCCGCGCGCTTCGCCATCGAAATCGCCTCGCCATCCAGAATGGAGGCGTGTTCGATCGTATCGACGCCCGCCCTGATCGCGTTCTTGATCCCTTCGGTCCCATGCGCATGGGACGCGACCTTCAGTCCGCGCTGATGGGCTTCCGCGACAATGGCCTGAAGCTCCTCGATGGAGTTTTGCGCGCCGCCCGGAGTCGTGCCCTTGGAAAAGACCCCGCCGGTGGAGCAGGTCTTGATGACATCGGCGCCGAACTTGATATTGCGCCTCACTTTCGTGCGCATCTCCCATGGTCCGGTCGCCACCCCATCGCCGACGATCTCAGCGTCAGCCGGCAGGAGATTGTTGTCAGAACAGTGCCCGCCGACGATCCCGATCGACGGTCCCGACGCAAAAATGCGGGGACCTGGAACCACGCCCGCGTTCACGGCGTCGCGCACGGCGACATCGGCAAAGCCGTCATTCCCGACATCGCGCACGGTTGTAAACCCGGCGAGGAGCGTGGCGCGTGCATTCGCGACCGCATGGACAGCCCCGCTCTCTCGCGACTGTGCGAGCGCGTTATAGCCGCCAAGAGTCGCATCCCCGACAAGATGCGTGTGCAGATCGATGAGGCCTGGCAGCAAGGTCTTTGGCCCCAGGTTGATGATCCTTGCGCCGGACGGGACCGCCACCGTAGATCGGCTCCCCGACGCAACAATCCGGCCTTCGTCGATCACCAGGGCGGCGTCCGAAACGACGCGCCCCGCCGTGGGATCGATGAGACGCGCCGCCATGAGGTAGGTCTCCGCCGCATTCGCCGGCGCGGCGGCGAGAGCAAGAAGCAAAGTCGCAATCAAACGCATCGGCCTCTCCGAAAAACGGCCGATGCTCGGCTGGAATGCAAGGCGCGGTCAATCGCCCCGGTCAGCCCGCAAAGCAGGTTTGCAGCGCAACGTCATAACGGGCCTTGGCCTCATTCCATGCGGCGACTTCGGCGTCGTAGCGCTCATCGGCCGCTTTCTGCTTCTTCTTCTTGATGACGTGGCCGCCAAGCGCGCCCGCAGCCGCGCCGACCGCCGCGCCCTTTCCTGCGCGATCGACCATGATCTCTCCGCCGATAGCCCCGACCGCAGCGCCAGCGGCGGCTCCCTTCAGGACCTGGTGATTGCCGGCGACCTCGCGGACCGGATAAGGCGTGGTCGCCGGATCAAACCCCGTGTCCGCCGCAGCGATGGCGCCGCAGTTTTTTGGCGTTGCAGCGACCAGCTTTGGTTTGGCCGATGGCGGCGGCGGTGCAACGACTGGTTCGAGCGCCGGCTCCACCAGCTTTGGCGCCTCGGCTTCCGTGAGCGATAGTTCCGCCGACGCGGGGCCGCTGATGGCGGCAGTCTCGACCTTCGCGCCGTCACGCGCGCTCATGGCGAGGCCGCCTCCAGCCAGCAGCGCCGCACCGCAGATTCCTGCCAAAGCCATCATCCGTGTGCTCATGATCGTCTCCTCGCTCGGCGCGGCGACCGCGCATTTCCGGCTAGAAGTCATGGCGACCGGCGGCAAAGGGCGCGTTACCGGATCCCCTCAAATTGCAGCCATTTCCAAGAGAGGGCCGCCGCCTCGCCCCGTCCGATCATGAATTTCCGGCAACGCGGCGCGATCAGGGCCCCTGGACCGGCGACGGCTCCGCTTTGGACGGCGCCAGGTCGACCTCTTCGACTCTCTGTATACGGCTCCCAGAGCCGGCCTGCCATGTGGCGGGCCCAACCGATTTCCACCTTGCTTTCCGTGGCCCCGCGCCGCCACACGAGGAGATGGACGCGCCTAGCCCATCCGTTCAGCGTGCCACCGCAGGTGGTCTTCGATGAAGGTCGCTATGAAATAATAGCTGTGGTCATAACCGTCGCGCCGCTGCAGGGTCAGTCTCTGACCGGCCGCAGCCGCTGCTTTGACCAGAAGATCAGGCTTGAGCTGCGTCTCAAGGAAGCTGTCAGCGCTTCCTTGGTCGATCAGAATGTCTGCAACGCGCGCGCCGTCTTCGATAAGAGCGGCCGCATCATAAGCGCGCCATTTGCTTCTGTCAGGTCCAAGGTAGCGCGTGAGCGCCTTCTCGCCCCACGGACAATTCATCGGCGATGAAATCGGCGCAAAGGCAGAGACGGAGCGATAGGCCGCGGGATTGCGCAGCGCGATCGTAAGCGCGCCATGTCCTCCCATGGAGTGCCCAAAGACGCCGATGCGCGACATATCGGCGGGAAGATTCGCCGCGACGAGCTGCAGCAATTCCCGTTCGACATAGCTGCGCATGCGGTAATGCGACGCCCATGGATCTTCTGTTGCGTCGACATAAAAGCCAGCGCCGAGGCCGAAGTCCCAAGCGCCGTCCGGATCTCTTGGAACGCCCTCGCCCCGTGGCGAAGTGTCGGGCGCGACTACGATGAGCCCGAGTTCCGCCGCCACACGCTGAGCGCCGGCCTTCACGATGAAATTCTCCTCCGTACATGTGAGGCCCGAGAGCCAGAACAAGACGGGAAACGGCCCCTCGCCGGGCGGCGTGAAAACCCCAACACGCATCCTGCATCGCGTCGTCTCCGCGTCATGCGCAAGGACCCGCTGCACGCCGCCGAAACTCTTATAGGAAGAGATGATGTCAACGGTCATGCGTTCCTCCGTTACAGCGTGCCGTTCGAGCCGGCCCAGCGTGCATAAAGCGAGGTCGAAAGAAACCGGCCGCCGGCCTGCTCGCGGATGATCAGTTCTCCAGCGTCGATGGCGCCGCCCTTGTCGCACGTCGCGTCGCGCATCAGTTCGTAGAGAGACAGGTAGGAGAGGCGCACGGCATAGGCAGTCAGAATAAGGAAGGAGGCCCGCTCGGACAGGAGTCCGCTGCAGGTTCTGAGCAGCGCCGGCAGATGATCAAAGAGTTCCCACTTCTCGTTGTTCGGCCCACGGCCGAATTTCGGCGGATCGAGGATTACTCCGTCGTAACGACTACCGCGCCGCGCCTCGCGCTCGGCACACAACACGGCGTCGTCGCAGATCCACCGGACTGGCCTGTCCTCAAGGCTTGACAATGCCTGATTGACCCGCGCCCATTCAATCGCCTTTTTCGACGCGTCGACGTGCACGACTTCGGCGCCGCTCGCCGCAGCAATGAGGGAGGCGGCGCCGGTATAGCCGAAGAGGTTCAGGAGCCGAAAGGGCGCGTCGGCGGCGCGCCGTGCGCTGATGCGCTCATGCATCCACAGCCAGTGCGGCGACTGTTCCGGGAACAGCCCGACATGACGGAAATTCGTGAAGCGGCATTCAAATATCAGGTCGCGCCACGGGGCAGGCCAATTCTGACGCTTCGTCTTGAACCGCCAGCGCCCATGCTCGTCATCCTCAACGGTTGCATCAAATATGGCATCGGCGCCCTCCCATTCGGACTGCGCCAGAGACGGCGTCCAAAGCGCCTGGGTCTCTGGCCTCACGAGCGTTATCGCGCCCCAGCGCTCCAGCTTCCGGCCATTGCCGGAATCCAGAAGCGCATAGCCGCCCTCCCACCCGCGCGACTCGAGCATGAGCGCCGGCGCGGCGCAGCTGGGGTCAAGATGAGCTTGAGCCACGCGGTCTGTCGCGAACCGGTAACGAGATGAACACCGTCAGAACCCAAGCAACAGCATATCGAGAGCATCGGCAATGTCCCGGTGTCGATTGGCGAAGTTCGCCACCGGGTCTCGCGTAGCCGACGAGAGGACGGCCGCGAGGCATTGGGTGACCATTGAAACCTCCACTCCTTCGATCACAAGCGAAGGATCGAGACGCGACGCCTGTGCGGTTGCCTTATCGACCGGAAGAAGAGGCACAACAATTCGCGTATTAAGGCCCCGACTGAGATCGCACCTTGAAGGACGTTGCGTCAATACATGATTCATGCGCATTGATATGCGCATGCCAATAGGGCCCGCTTACCTCTTCTCGATCGGCTTGTAGGTTCGCCGCGCGGCGCCGGTGTAGATCTGGCGGGGGCGCCCGATCTTCTGGCTGTCGTCCTCCAGCATCTCGGTCCACTGCGCGATCCAGCCGACCGTGCGGGCCAGCGCGAAGAGCACCGTGAACATGGATTTTGGGAAACCAAGGGCCTTCAGCGTGATGCCCGAATAAAAGTCGATGTTCGGATAGAGCTTCTTCTCGATGAAATAGGAATCGGAAAGCGCGATGCGCTCGAGCTCCAAGGCGACATCGAGCAGCGGATCATTCTTGATGCCAAGGGCGCCGAGCACGTCATGGCAGGCTTTGCGCATGACCTTTCCGCGCGGATCGTAGTTCTTGTAGACGCGATGGC
>CAYTVQ010000032.1:0-15806 GCA_964441615.1 uncultured Caulobacterales bacterium
CGAGATCGTGGCCCGCAAGCGCGCCGACGTGGCGAGGCGCTTTTCCGGCTTCGATCCACGCGAGCGGGCCGTCACGACGAAACGGGGTCTCAGGTCCGCGCTGGCGCAAAGGGGAGCGCGCTTCATCATGGAAGTGAAGCGCGCCTCTCCCTCGGCTGGAACCTTGCGCGCTGGCGCCGATCCCGCCGCGATCGCGCGCGCCTATGCCGGCGCCGCCGATGCGATCAGCGTGCTGACCGATGGGCCCTTTTTCGGCGGCTCGCTCGAGGATCTTGCGGCCGTACGCGCCGTTTTCGACGGCCCCATCCTCGCCAAGGATTTCGTCATCGATGCGCGCCAGATCGCCGAGGCGCGGCTGTTTGGCGCCGACGCGGTCCTGGTCATGCTCTCTGTCGTCAATGACGAGACGGCGCGTGCGCTGATTGTCGAAGCCGCGCGGTGGAACATGGACGCGCTCGTCGAGGTCCACGACGAATGCGAGGCTAGGCGCGCTATTGCGCTCGGCGCGCCTCTGATTGGGATCAACAATCGCGATCTGCGCACGCTTGGCGTCGATCTCGCGACGACCGAGCGCCTCGCGCCGATGATCCCGTCCGACCGCACGCTCGTTTCTGAATCCGGCATCAGCGGTCGGAACGACGCGGCGCGACTTGCCTCCATGGTCGACGCATTTCTCGTCGGTTCGACGCTCATGCGCGCGCCGGCGCCAGCGAAGGCGGCGCGGGCGCTCGCTTATGGCTGCGTAAAAGTCTGTGGACTGACCAATGCGGCTGACGCACGAAACGCGGTTGGCGCGGGCGCGCATTATGCGGGCGTGATATTCGCGCCTGAAAGTCCGCGCGTTGTATCTCCGGCGGCTGCAGGGCCTATTGTTGCAGCGGCGAGGGAGCAAGGGGCCGATGTCGTTGGCGTGTTTTGCAATGCTCCTGAAGGCGTGGTTGCGGCCGCCGTCCGCGACCTTGATCTCGCCGCCGTGCAGCTTCATGGAAACGAAGATCAGGGCTATATCGCCCGCTTGCGCGCTGAGATCCCTGATGCCGCCGAAATCTGGGCCGCCTGTGCGGTCGGCGATGCCGCGCCGCCGCCGCGCGCCGGCGCCGATCGCACGCTGTTCGATGCAAAGTCAGGGGGCCAAAGCGGCGGAACCGGGCGACGCTTCGACTGGTCGCTGCTTATTGGGCGCCCCGATCTCGCGTCCGGCATTCTCGCCGGCGGGCTCAATCCTCTCAACGCCGGCGAAGCGAGCCGCGTCGGCGCCTTCGCGCTTGATGTCAATTCAGGCGTCGAGCGCGCGCCGGGCGCGAAGGATCCTGAAAAGCTGACGGCCCTCTTTGATGCATTGCGCCTTCCATCCCGCGGCGAAAGAAACCTATGCTGAGCGCCGGACGTTTCGGCCGCTTCGGCGGCGCCTATGTGGCCGAGATTCTCGCGCCGGCCATCGAGGAGCTGGAGGCGGCTTTCGTCGCCGCGCAGAGCGACGCCGCGTTCCAGAAGGAGCTGGATGATCTTCTCGCCAACTATGCCGGGCGCCCGACGCCGCTGACCCGCTGCCGCAATCTCGGCTCGGAGAAAGTCCGCATCTATCTCAAGCGCGAGGACCTGCTGCATGGCGGCGCGCACAAGACCAATCAGGTGCTGGCGCAGGCCCTTCTTGCCCGGCGCATGGGGAAGACCCGCCTCATCGCCGAGACGGGCGCCGGCCAGCACGGCGTTGCGACCGCCATGGCTGGCGCGCTCTTCGGACTGCAGACGCGAATCTATATGGGCGCGCACGACGTCGCGCGACAGGAGCTCAATGTTTTCCGCATGCGGCTCATGGGCGCGGAGGTCGTACCCGTAACGAGCGGATCGCAGACGCTGAAGGACGCCATCAACGAGGCGCTGCGCGATTGGGCGGCGAGCTTTGCGGACACGCATTACGTGCTCGGGACCGTTGCGGGACCCCATCCCTTTCCAACCATGGTGCGTGAATTCCAGCGGGTCATCGGCCGCGAAGCGCGGGCGCAGTTTCTTGAGGCCGAAGGGCGCCTCCCGGACGCCGTGATCGCCTGTGTCGGGGGCGGCTCGAACGCCATGGGAGTCTTCGCTGATTTCATTGCGGACAGGAACGTCGCGCTTATCGGCGTGGAGCCCGCAGGCAAAGGCCTTGACGGCCACGAGCATGGCGCGACGCTCCAGCGCGGACGGCCCGGCGTGCTTCACGGCGCCGAAACCTATGTCCTGCAGAACGAGGACGGACAGATCGGGGAAAGCTGGTCTGTTTCCGCCGGCCTCGATTACCCCGGAGTCGGCCCCGAACACGCGCATCTGAAGGAAACCGGGCGCGCCGATTATGTCGGGGTGACAGATGCAGAAGCCCTGGACGCCTTCTCCCTCCTCGCGCGGCGCGAAGGAATCATATGCGCCTTCGAATCCGCGCACGCGCTCGCTGAAGCCCTGAAACGCGCCGGGCGCGCGAGCGCGCCAACGGCGCTGCTCGTCAATCTCTCGGGACGCGGCGACAAGGATATGGCGCAGGCGCAGAAGCTGATGGCGTTCGAACCATGAGACGCTACAGGGCGATGTTCGACCGGACCGGCCGCACGCGCGAGGGCGCGCTTGGCGCCTTCCTGATGCTGGGCGATCCCGACCTTCCGAGAAGCGAAGAGTTCATCGAGGCCCTGATCTCCGGCGGCGCCGACATGCTCGAACTCGGCGTTCCCTTCTCCGATCCGGTCGCCGATGGCCCGGTCATCCAGGCCGCCGCAAATCGCGCCCTCGCGGCAGGGATGACCACCAGGGCCGCGCTCGATCTCGTCGCCCGCATTCGCGCGCGGCACGCGGAGATTCCCATTGGTCTTCTCACCTACGCCAACATCGTCGTCTCGCGCGGCCGCGAGGGCTTCTATGAAAGCATCGCCGCCGCCGGCGGCGATAGCGTCCTCGTCGCCGATGCGCCGGTCTTTGAAGCCGAACCCTTCACGCGCGCGGCGCGCGCCGCCGGCGTCGCGCCAGTGCTGATTGCGGCGGCCAATACGCCGGACGAGCGGCTCGCGAAAATCGCCAAGTGGGGCGGCGGCTATACCTATTGCGTCGCCCGGGCGGGAGTCACGGGCGCCGACGAGGCGGTGCGCTTCAATCATGGTCGAATGCTTGCGACGCTCAAGGCTCATGGCGCGCCTCCGCCAGTTTTTGGGTTCGGCATCGCCGCAGCCGATCACGTTCGGGCTGCCTTCGATGCGGGCGCGGCGGGGGTCATATCAGGTTCGGCGATCGTTCAGACCATGCCGGGCGGACCGCGCGCAGTCGAGGCGTTTGTTCGTATGCTGAAGGGAGCGACGCGATGACGACGCTCTCTTTCGCAGAGTTCGACCGCCTCGCCTGCGAGGGCGATCTCGCGCCCGTGGTGCGCGAACTCTCCGGCGACACCGAGACGCCGATCTCGGCCTTCCTGAAGCTCGGCGCGCGCAACGAGTCTTTTCTGCTCGAATCCGCTCATGCTGGCGAGTCCTGGGGCCGCTACTCCTATCTTGGCGATCGCCCGCTGGCGCTTATTCGCCAGTATGACGATCACACCGAGATCGAGGAGAGCGGGCGCACGGCCCGATTGGCCCATGAAGGACGGCCGCTCGAGCCGCTGCGCGCGCTGCTCGGCCGCCGCAAGATGGCGCGGATGCCCTCCCTGCCGCGTTTCGCCGGCGGTCTTGTCGGCTATCTCGGCTGGGGCGCCGCGCGCTGGTTCGAGCCGCGCGTGCCGCAGCGTCTTGGGTCAGACGCTTCCTTTCCGGTCGGCGAATGGATGCTCGCTGGCCGCCTGATCGTCTTCGACAACCACACGCACACGATGAAGCTCATCGCCTGCGCCGATCTTTCGGAACGCGGCGCGAAGGAAGCCTATGCGCGCGCGCTCGCCGATCTCGACGATCTGGAGGCGACGCTCGCGCGACCCGTTCCCCGCACCGACCCGGCGCGGATCGACGGCTGGAGGGACCTCTGGCCGCGCGTCGAAATCGAAAAGGCTGTCGCGAAGGTGAAGGACTATGTCGCGGCCGGCGACTGCTTCCAGTGCGTGCTCTCGCGGCGCCTGACGACAAAATTCCAGGGCGACCCGTTCGAGATTTACAGGGCTTTGCGCCGCGTCTCGCCGACTCCCTATCTCTACTTTCTCCGATTCGGAGAGCGCGCGCTCGCCGGCGCCTCGCCGGAGCTTCTGGTACGGATCGACGGCGGCCGGGCCACGCTGCGGCCGATCGCCGGCACGCGACCCAGAGGAGCGACGCCTGAAGAGGACGCGCGGCTTGAGGCCGCCCTGAAAGCGGATGAGAAAGAGCGCGCCGAGCACGTCATGCTCGTAGATCTCGGACGCAACGACTTAGGACGCATCAGCGCGGCCGGCACGGTCCGCGTTGAGGAGCGCGAGGTCATCGAGCGCTACTCGCACGTCATGCATCTCGTATCGCAGGTTTCCGGCGAGCTGAAGTCCGGTCTCGACGCTTTCGACGTCATTCGGGCCGTATTTCCGGCCGGCACGGTGAGCGGGGCGCCTAAGGTGCGCGCCATGGAGATTATCGATGAACTTGAGAAGACGCCGCGCGGCCCTTACGGAGGCGCCGCCGGTTATATCGGCTGGGACGGAAGCTGCGATCTTGCGATCTCGATCCGCACCGTCGCGATCAATGGCGATGAACTGCGCCTGCAGGCCGGCGGCGGCATCGTGCATGACAGCGTTCCCGCGCTCGAGTTTGATGAGACGGAGCACAAGCTCGGCGCGCCGCGGCGCGCGCTGGAGGCGCGATGATCCTCGTCATCGATAACTACGATTCCTTCACCTATAATCTTGTGCAGCTGCTGCTTGAGCTTGGCGCGAAGGTCGATGTGCGCCGCAACGACGAAATTGACATAGGCGGCGTGCGCGCAATCGACCCCAGCCATCTCCTGATCTCGCCAGGACCCTGCACGCCAAACGAGGCAGGCGTTTCGCTCGACGCCGTCCGCCTATTCTCGGGGCGCATTCCCGTTCTTGGCGTCTGCCTCGGCTGCCAGGCGATCGGCCAGGCCTTCGGCGGCAGGATCGTTCGGGCCGCAAGGCCGATGCACGGGAAGGTCTCTGCGGTCCGGCACGACGGCGAGGGCGCTTTTGTGGGCCTCCCCGACAATATCCAGGTCGGCCGCTATCATTCGCTGGTCATCGACAGGGCCAGCGCGCCAGAATGCCTGGAGATCACGGCGACCGCTGCGGACGACGGCGAAATCATGGCGGTGCGCCATCGTTCGCATCCGACACTCGGACTGCAATTTCATCCGGAATCCGTTCTCACGCCGGATGGCGCTCGGATCGTCAGTAATTTCCTCAGCATGACGTCGCGCCGCGGCTGAGCGGCGGCTGCGCCCGGCTATTCGAGCAGTCCGGCGATGTCGGCGCGCAATTCGGCGATTCCGGCTCCCGTTTCAGCCGACGTCGGGCGGATCGCGGGATGGGCGGCCGGGCGGCGCGCTATGGCGGTCCTTGTCGCGGCGAGGACAGCTTCCAGCCCAGGCGCCTTCACTTTGTCCGTCTTTGTAAGGACGATTTCATAGTTGACTGCCGCTCTGTCGAGCAGATCCATGATCTCTGCGTCGGAGTCCTTAAGACCATGACGGGAGTCGATGAGAAGGCAGACGCGGCGCAGTGCGGCGCGGCCCCTCAGATAGTCGCGCGTCAGCCCGGACCATTCCGCTGCGGCGCTGCGGGCGGCGCGGGCATAACCGTAGCCGGGCAAATCGACGAGGCGGAGCCTTCCGCCAAGATCAAAGAAGTTGATCTCTTGCGTCCTTCCGGGCGTCGCGGATGCGCGGGCGAGATACTTGCGTCCCGTGAGCTTGTTCAGCAGCGAGGATTTCCCGACATTGGATCGGCCGGCGAACGCCACCTCTGGAACCGATTCTTTCGGCAGGGCCTCGATGGTCGCGACGCCCAGCATGAATTTGCAGGGACCGATAAAGAGCTGTCGCGCCCGCTCCACGGGGCCGGTCATATTATTTTCCGCCTACGGACGGCTTTTGCGAGGCCTCAAGCTTTTTCGCCCAGGGCAGGCGGAAGTTGTTCTTCCAGTCTATATCGACGCCGTTCCTCTTCATGATGTACGCCTGCTGCGCGATGCCGAGAATGGAGCTCCACAGCCAGTAGAGTACAAGGCCCGATGCGAAGGATGCGAAGAGGAACACGAACATCCAGGGCATGACGGCGAAGACCTGCGCCTGCACAGGATCCTGCGGCGGCGGATTGAGCTTCATCTGGAACCACATGGCGAAGCCGTAGAGCAGCGGCAGCACGCCGATGGCGAGGAACCCGCCGAGGAGGGGAATGGCGGTCGGATCATAAGGGAGCAGGCCGAAAAGATTGAAGATGTTTGTGGGATCGGGCGCCGAGAGGTCCTTGATCCAAAGCGCGAAAGGCTGGTGACGGAGTTCGATGGTGACGAAGAGCACCTTATAGAGCGCGTAGAAGATGGGGATCTGCAGAAGCATCGGCAGGCAGCCGGCCAGCGGATTCATTTTCTCCTTCTGATAAAGCGCCATCATCTCCTGCTGGAGCTTCATCTTGTCGTCCTTGTATCGCTCCTGAAGCTTTTGCAGATCCGGCTGCAGCTTCTTCATTTTCGACATGGTCTCGAAGGCCCGATTGGCGATCGGGAACATCAAGAGCTTGACGATCAGCGTCAGGATCAAAATCGCGACGCCCCAGTTGTGTATGCGATCGCCGAAGAAATTCAGCGTCGCGAAAATGGGACGAGTCAGGAACCAGAAATTCCCCCAGTCGACCGCGCGATCGAAGTCCCAGATTCCGACCCCGTCGGGCGCCGGCTTCTCGTAGGACTGAAGGAGGTCCACATCCTTAGGGCCGGCGAAGAGATGCGATTTCAGCGCGTAGCTCTCGCCTGGCGCTATTGAATGGGGCGCGAATTCGAAAGCCGCCTGAAATATCGGCTGCGCGGACGGTGAAATATTTCGCATCTTGACGGTGAAGGTCTCGCCTTGCGGCGGGATCGCCGCGGCGAGCCAGTACTTGTTGGTGATGCCGACCCAGCCCTTCGCGCCTTGCGCCTCGACAACTGCGGTCTGGGCTTTCTTGTATTTGCGCTCGAACAGCGAGTTTTCGACGACGGCGATCGGGCCCTCATGAAGAATCTGGTATTTGCCGGCGCCCTCCGGAATCCCGCGCTGGATGACGACGCCGAATGGCGTGACCGTATGGGGGGCGTCGCTTACGTTGCGGGCCGTCTGCGAGACCGTGAACAGGTACTTTTCATCGATCTCTATTTTCGTTTCGAAGACGATGCCGTTGTCCTGGCGGGTAAGGGTCACCGGCGAGCCGGGCGCCAGTCTCGCATTGGCGGGCGCATCCCACGCTACCGACTGCGCGCCCTTGCCGCCCACGGCCCAGCCGAGCTGGAGATAATGTCCGTGCTCGGTATTGGCGGGCGAAAGCAGGCGGATCATCGGGCTCGCCGGATCCAGCGTCTCGCGATAATTCTTCAGGCTGAGATCGTCGATGCGGCCGGTATCGAGATTGATCGAACCGACAATCGCAGGGGTGTCGATCTGAATTCGGCGCCTGGCTTGTCCGAGGGCCGCATTGACATCGAGAATCTGGGCGCCGCCCGCACCCGGCTCCGCGATTTCCGGATCCGCGATTGCCCCCGACTCGGGGGCTCGTCCGGCTGCCGGCCGCATGGCCTCCGCCGCCTCGGCCGCCTTGCGCGCGGCTTCGCGCTGGGGCTGCATGTAAAGAACTTCCCAGCCGAGGAGCACGACCACCGACAGGACGATGGCGAGAAGCGAGTTGCGATCCATTTTTCTCTCTTGGGAGAAGGAAGCCGCCAGCGCCCGGGAGGCGCCCGGCGTTATGTAGGATTTCGCGCGAGGCTTAGTAGGGCCCGCCGCAAATCGTCAAGCAGATCGGCCCAGGAGCGGTCGAACGCAGCCGCGCGGGCGATCAGCACATAGTCGCAGCCTGGCTCGCCATATCGTGGCGCGACGGACCGCGCCGCCTCGCGCAGGCGCCTCCTGATCCGGTTGCGCTTGACCGCCTTCCCAATCCTCTTGGTCACCGTGAAGCCAAAACGGATGGCAGGATCCTGGTCCGCGCGATTGCGCTTGAGGGCCAGAAAAGACCTGGTTGGCGCGCCTGTGGCGTCACGCAGCGCAAGATACTCAGCACGCCTTCTGAGGAAGGCCACGGGCGGGGGGACTGCCGGCGACGGGCGGCTCAGGCGGAGAGCTTCTTTCGGCCCTTGGCGCGGCGCCGGCTGATCACCTTGCGTCCAGCCTTGGTCGCCATGCGAGCCCGATAACCGTGCCGACGGGTGCGCTTGGTCCGGCTCGGCTGAAAAGTGCGTTTCATGGCGGAAATCTCTGAACATCTGCGGCTGCGCCGCATCAGGAGGCGCGCTTCCTAGACGAGGCCCCCGCGGCCGTCAAGCTGGCGTCCGCGCAGCAATGGGACTAGCGGATTCCCGGGAGGCCCCTGCATGCGCCTGGCCGCACTGGCTGACATCCGCCGACCGACCTTGCCTGCCCCCCACCGGGCGACCTTCCCGTTCAGTCGGGCCGCCCCCGGCTTGCCGGCCAGGGAAGGCAGCCGTCAGGCCAAAGGAGCGCGCTGACATGGAAACCAAAACTCCGGGACAACCGAACAGGGTGTTGCGCATCCTGCCCCTCCTTGTGATCGCCGCCGCACTCGTCATGTTCTTCGTTCTCGGCCTTGACCGGCATTTTTCGCTCGACGCCCTGCGCGACAACCGGGCGGCGCTCCAGGCCTCGGTTGCAGCCTCGCCGCTCGCGGCGCTCGCGCTCTTCATGGTCGTCTATGCGGGCGCAGTGGCGATCTCGTTCCCGGGCGCCTCGATTCTAACTGTTTTCGGCGGCTTTCTCTTTGGTCTCTGGCCGGGCGTTCCAGCGATCATCTTCGCCGCGACGCTCGGCGCGGCGGCTGTGTTCGCAGCCTCAAAAACCGCGCTTGGCGACCTGCTCAGAAGGCGCGCCGGCGGTCTGGTCGCACAGATGGAGCAGGGCTTCCGCGATAACGAGCTCAGCTACATGTTCCTGGCCCGGCTCGCGCCGATCTTCCCGTTCTGGGCCGTCAACATCGCAGCGGGCCTTCTTGGCGTTTCGCTGCGAAACTTTCTCATCGGCACCTTTTTCGGAATTGCCCCCGGCACGTTCGTCTACGCCAGCATCGGCAATGCGGCGGGCGCTGCATTCGACGCCGGCGAGGACGTGACGCTGACCGGCATTCTTTTCAAGCCGGAAACACTCTTGCCGATTATCGGCCTTGCCGCGCTCGCGGCGCTTCCGATTGTTCTCCGTAAGCTGAAGAAGTCATAATGCAGACCCTCGAAGCTGATCTTTGCGTCATCGGCGCGGGTTCGGGCGGCCTCTCGGTCGCCGCCGGGGCCGCGCAGCTCGGCAAGAGCGTCGTCCTCTGCGAAAAAGGCGAAATGGGCGGCGATTGTCTCAATTACGGCTGCATCCCGTCCAAAGCGCTGCTCGCGGCGGCGGCGTCGGCCGCGGCCGTCCGCAATGCTGCAAAATTGGGCGTGCGCGCCGCTGCGCCTTCCATCGACTTCCCCGCAGTCATGGCCCATGTGAAATCGACAATTGCCGCCATCGCCCCCCATGACAGCCAGGAGCGCTTCGAGACGCTCGGCTGCACCGTCATTCGAGCCCCGGCGGCATTCGCCGGACCGCGACAGGTGCGCGCCGGCGACGCGCTTATCAACGCCAAATTTTTTGTCATCGCCACGGGGTCCTCCCCAGCGGTCCCGCCGATCGAGGGACTGAGGAGCGTCCCCTTTCTCACCAACGAGACGATTTTCGAGAATCTGGTTCCGCCGCGCCATCTCATCGTGATCGGCGGCGGCGCCATCGGGGTCGAACTCGGCCAAGCGTATCGCCGTCTCGGGGCCGAGGTCACGATCGTCGAAGCCGCGCGCATTCTTGGCAAAGAGGACCCGCAAGCCGTCGAGATACTGCGCGACGCCCTGTCGCGCGAGGGCGTGGCGCTTCGCGAAGGCGCAACCGTTGCTTCAGTCCGGCGCGACGGCGCAGACACTCTTGTCGATCTTGGCGGGGACATTTTGCGCGGCTCTCACCTGCTTGTCGCGACCGGACGCAAGGCTAATCTCGAAGGCCTCGATCTTGAGAAGGCCGGGATCGGCCATGACAGAAACGGCGTTCTGGTCGATGCGCGACTGCGCACGGCGAACAGGCGTGTCTTTGCCATCGGCGACGCCGCGGGCGGCGGCTTCACGCACCTGGCGGGGGATCATGCGAGCACGGTCATCCGCAATATCTGTTTCAAGATGCCTGCCCGGCGCCGCGATGCGCTGGCGCCGCGCGTTGTCTACACGGACCCTGAGATTGCCTCGATCGGCCTGAACGAAGCTGCCGCGCGCTCAAAGTTTGGAAATGCCGTGAAAAGCACCACGTTTTCATTCAACAACAATGACCGCGCGCAAGCGGAAAAGGAGACCGCCGGCTTTGCCAAGATCGTAACCGACCAGAGCGGACGCATTCTCGGCGCCGTGATCGTCGGCAAGGGGGCGGGCGACCAGATCGCAGCCGTCGCCCTGGCGATGGCGGGCCGCCTGAAGATCGGCGCATTCGCCGCCATGATCGCGCCCTATCCGACGCGCAGCGAAGCCGCCAAGCGTGTCGCCGGACAATGGTACGGCCCTGCTCTGTTTTCTTCCCGCACGCGTCGTCTGGTCCAGCTTCTCTCCACATTTGATTGAACATGGAGCCCCCGACGGTGTCGCGCGCGAACCGTGAATCATTCGATCAAGGGCGGAGCCGCTGATATGGGCGCTCAATCGACCTCGCTGCGACATCGCATAGGGCGCTCGCTATCGACGAAGCTCATCCTGCTGACCATTGCCTTTGTGTTTCTGGCCGAGATGTTCGTACTCGTCCCCTCGATATCGCGCCAGCGCATCTCCTGGCTGAACGCCCGCGTTGAAGCCGCCTATCTCGTCGGGCTCGCGCTCGAAGGTCCGGAATTCGAGATGATCAAGCCGGAGGAGGCGGACAGGCTCCTTGCGACAGCCGGCATTCTCGGCGTCATGATCGACCGCGACGGCGCCAATGTTCTGGTCGCTTCGCCCGCCGCCGACCGCGATGAGCCGCCGGAGACGAGCGTCATCGACCTCACGGAAGGCAATCCGGCGGGCATGATCGGGGACGCATGGGCAACCGTCTTCTCCAGCGGCGATGGCTGGTTGCGGGTCATCGGTTCGCCGATCTATGCGCCCGAGCAGCGCGTCGATATCATCGTTTCGCAACGCGCCGTGCGCGAGGACCTCCTCCGATACGCGCGCAACATCCTGCTGCTTTCCCTGATTGTTTCCTCTATCGCCGGATTCCTGCTCTATCTGGCGCTCGACCGCATGATCGTACGTCCAGCGCGGCGCCTCACGCGCAACATGACGGCGTTCCAGGAGCACCCTGAAGACCCCGGCCGCCTCTACCCGGCGAGCGCGCGCGCCGACGAAATCGGCATCGTCGAACGTGGATTGCGCGATCTTGAGGAGCGCATACAGGATCTCCTTTCGCAGCGCCGGCGGCTCGCCGCGCTTGGCGCTGGCGTCTCCAAGATTTCGCACGACCTGCGAAACATTCTTGCTTCCGCGCAGCTCATGTCTGATCGCCTCGCCAACAGCGACGACCCGCGCGTGAAGAAGCTGGCGCCTCGCCTCATCCAGTCCCTCGATCGCGCCATCGCGCTCTCGCGCGATGCGCTCGCCTATGCGCGCATGGAGCCTTCGAGCCTGTCCAGGTCGCAGTTCTTGCTGGCGCCTCTGATCGACGAAGTATTCGAGGACGCCGCTTCGCTGCATGTCGATTTCAGTAGCGATGTTCCTGAGGGCCTTGTCGTTACCGCCGATCGCAATCAGCTCTACCGCGCAATCTTCAATATCGTTCGCAACAGCGTCGATGCGGTCACGCCGCATGAAGCCACGGCCGACATTCGGCAAGGACGGGTCATGATTCGCACTGAGCAGGCGGCAGGAGCCGTCAGCATCCTCATCGAGGACAATGGGCCCGGCGTTCCCGCGGCAGCGATCGAAACGCTGTTTGAGCCCTTCAAGGGATCGACAAAGCCCGGCGGCGCCGGGCTTGGACTCGCGATTGCGCATGAAATCGCGCGCGCCCATGGCGGCGACCTCCGGCTTGCACGCTCGTCGGCGCAAGGAGCGCTTTTCGAACTTGCATTGCCATCGGCGTGAAAAGCCATGGCCCCCTCACCTGACCAACGTCCTGCCATCCCTCGAACGGTATGGGCGCTCGGTTTCGTCAGTCTGTTCATGGATATTTCTTCGGAGATGATCCATGCGCTGCTGCCGTTGTTTCTCACCGCCGGACTCGGCGCCAGCATGCTGGTCGTCGGCCTAGTCGAGGGCGTCGCCGAGGCGACCGCCGCGGTTACGAAGGTGTTCTCCGGCTTCCTGTCCGACCGAACTGGACGGCGCAAGCCGATGATCCTTGCGGGCTACTTGCTCGGCGCGCTTTCAAAGCCGTTATTTCCGCTCGCCGGCGCGCCCGGCATGGTGCTGGCCGCGCGTTTTGCCGACCGCGTCGGAAAGGGTCTTCGCGGGGCGCCCCGCGATGCGCTTGTCGCAGATGTCGCTCCGGAAGCGATCAGGGGTCGCGCCTATGGCGTCCGCCAGGCGTTGGACACCGCCGGCGCCTTCATTGGTCCGGCGCTCGCCATCCTCCTCATGGCGCTCTTCGTCAACGACATGCGCATGGTCTTCTGGTTTGCGGTGATCCCGGCTGTTCTGGCCGTGCTTTGCGTGGCGATCGGCGTCGAGGATCGGGTCGTCGATGGGGCCAAGGCGGCGCGCCCGCCCATTCGATTCAAGGATCTTCGTCGCCTCCCTCGCGGCTTTTGGAGCATCGTAGCGCTCGGCATCGCATTCACTCTGGCCCGCTTCAGCGAGGCGTTTCTAATCCTGAGGGCGACCGCTGCGGGCTTGCCGCTGGCGCTGGCCCCGTCAGTGCTGATCCTGATGAACGTCGTCTATGCTCTCGGCGCCTACCCGGCTGGCGTCTGGTCAGACCGCGCCCGGCCCAAGACCCTGCTGCTTTGGGGGCTCGCTGCGCTGATCGCCGCGGATCTTATGCTCGCCTTTGCCGCGAACCTTGCCATTGTGTTCGCGGGCATCGCTCTCTGGGGCGTCCATATGGCCCTGACGCAGGGCTTGCTCGCGAAGCTGGTCGCGCAAAGCGCGCCTGATGACCTCAGGGGTTCGGCCTTCGGCGTATTCAGCCTCGCCACCGGTGTGGCGATGCTGGGCGCAAGCGCGATTGCCGGGTTTCTCTGGGAAGCCTCAGGATCGTCCGCAACCTTCCTTGCCGGAGCCGCCTTCGCCCTGACCTCCGTCATCCTCGCCTATGTCTCGTTCAATCGCAAACACTGACGGGCTTGCTGGCGCCGCCAGCATCATTCCGACGTCGCGGTGACGGGCCCGGTGCGCCAGACGCCCTCGCGACGCCGGTCAGCGCCGCCGTCATAGGCGCCGTCCGCCTTCCTGACGAAACCGTGCACGCCGCTTTCCAGCTCGCGCTGCGTGACCTCGTGTCCAAGGCGCTTCAACCCCTCCAGCGTCTGCGCGTCGAAGCCGTTGGCCTCGAGGATCGGCGCGCCGCGTGGGTATACGATGTTAGGCGCGTCTATCGCCGCCTGCATGCTCATGCCCCAGTCGACAACGCCGATAAGGGTTTTCGCGACATAGCCGATGATGGCGGGTCCTCCAGGCGAACCGAGCGCGGCATAGACCCCGCCTTTTGGGTCGAAGACGACGAGGGGGGTCATCGAGCTGCGCGGTCGCTTGCCGGGCGCCACGGCGTTGGCGACCGGGACGCCGTTCTGCTGGGGAAGGAACGAAAAATCCGTAAGCTGATTATTCAAGATCATGCCGCCCGCCATCAGATGGCTGCCGAACGCGAACTCGACGGTTGTCGTCATGGAGACCACGCGGCCTTCGCCATCGACGATGACAAAGTGACTGGTGGACGGCGGATCCGGCGAGAGGCTCGGCGCCAGCGCCTTCCATTTCGCCGCGCCCGACTTCACGAAGGGCGACGGATCGCCAGGCGCTACTGTCTTCGCGGCGCCGCCGCGATCGATGAGCCTCGCCCGGGACTTCAGATACTCCGTATTCAGAAGACCGCCGACCACTTCCTCGATCGTAAGGCCGCCCTCGGCGGCCGCCTTGTCCTGGTCGGCAAGGTACTGATTGCGGTCGGCATAGGCGAGGCGGCTCGCTTCAAAAATGAGGTGGATGGCTTCGATCGAACCGGCGCCTGCGCCCTTGAGGTCGAAATTCTGCAGGAGGGAGAGCATCTGCAGGAGAGTGACGCCGCCCGAGCTTGGGGGCGGCATCGAGCAGACCTTGAGCGTGCGGTAGGGCCCGCACACAGGCTCGCGCTTGACCGCCGTGTAATTCAGGAAGTCGAGCTCCGTCATGCCGCCGGGATGGGGCGCTCCGTTCACTGCATCGACAATCTCGTTGGCGATCTGCCCGCGGTAGAAGGCGCCGGGCCCCTCTTCGCCGAGGATGCGCAGCGTCTCCGCATAGGCGGGATTCTTCAGCACATGGCCGACGGGGCGCGGCGCGCCCTTATTGTCGTAGAAATACTCTGCGGCCGCCGGCAGCTCTTTGAGGCGCGTCACTTTCTGCAGGAGGCCATTGAGGCGCGGCGACACCTTGAAGCCGTCGATTGCAAGGTTTCGCGCCGGCGCGAGGAGATCGCGCCAGTCCATCGAACCGTGCTCCTGGTGAGCGTATTCGAGCATGCGCACGACGCCCGGCACGCCGACCGAGAGACCGCCCGCGACCGCGTCCATGAAATTCATGGGCTCGCCGCTCGCCAGCACGAAGCGGTCCGGCGTCGCCGACATCGGCGCGACCTCGCGGCCGTCATAGGCTTCGAGCAGGCCGGTTGCGGGGTCGTAGTGCAACAGAAAAGCGCCGCCGCCGAAGCCGGAGGACTGCGGCTCGACTAACCCAAGAACGGCCTGCACGGCGATCGCCGCATCGACGGCCGTGCCGCCCTTCTTCAGGATGGCTTCGCCGGCCTCGACCGCATAGGGATTGGCTGCGGATATGAAGTAGCGCCGTTCCGTCGGCGCCCGCCGCGGCTCCTGACGGACAATGGCGGCCTCTGCCGGCACGCGCGCGAGCATTGTCGGCTCGGTCGGCGCATTCTTGGCCGCACTGTCGTCCCGCGCGCAGGCGGCGAGAATCAAAACCAGGAAAAAAGAAGCGGCGCGGCGCATGAACGACCCCAAGATCGGCGTGACCGTAGCTTAGGCGTGCACGTTGCCGGGATTAAGGCCCTGTCACGCCGAATTCTCCCCAAACCGGATGGCGACTCGACTGCTGGGGCCGGTTCCGGACGCGCTCGCCCGCAAGCGCCGCCCCAGAGAGCGTTACGCCTTTCCCCCAAGAGCCGGCGCTTCAATCAAACGCCTTGGCGCCCGTCGCTTCCAATTTCGTCCTCGCAGGAAGACGCGCTTCCGGCTTCCGAACCGCCAATCCGACTCCATGTCTTTAGACCCTTCAGTGGTGGAGTGGTTTGCCCGCAGACCCATCCCAAAGTGGAAAAGCGGGTTCTCCCGGCGGACCTTCCCGGCCGGGCGTTGCATTCGCTGGCTATTTCGGCTTTAACCCCGCTCTTCCGACGGCGGCGTCCGTCGGCGGCGAGGCGCCCGTAGCTCAGCTGGATAGAGCACCAGACTACGAATCTGGGGGTCAGGAGTTCGAATCTCTTCGGGCGCGCCA
>CAYTVQ010000033.1:0-15502 GCA_964441615.1 uncultured Caulobacterales bacterium
CGAGTATGAAAACAGCGACGAAATCAAACAGGGTCAGCTCGACCTGAAGATCGCGGACTCGCGCATCATCAACCACGATCTCGACTTCACGGGCCAGCTGAATGACGGCATCGTCGACAACCGGCCGGTCTTTGGAAACCTGACCACGATCTCGCGTCCGACCGGCGGCATTTTCACCCTCGCCCACGACATCCGTCAGAACGGCATCCAGAACAACGTCAACGTGCCCTTCGTGACCTGCGCGGCCGGGAGCGTGACGTCGGGCAACTGCTTCATCATCGACCCGCCATTTTCCTTCCTGTTCGGACCGGGCGGCTCCGTCATCACGCCGAACTACGGAACCTTCCGCTCGCCGACGGGCTCGCTGCGCACCACCATCCAGAACGGGTCGGGCGACCCCTTCTCGCTGTTCCAGGCCTCGCAGCTTCCGGAAGCTGAAGCCATGCGCTTCCAGTCGGGCTTGAAATTCGAACTCACGCCGAACATCGAGTTCTTCGCCGAAGGCAAATACGTCAACGAAGATGTCCTCGACAACTTCCAGCCGGCCTTCTTCGACGTTCAGTTCGAGACCACCGGTGTCGCGCCGACGGCGCTGACGGCGCCGAACCAGAACACGTTTGCGTTCCCGCAACCGGGCGGGTTCCTCACATCGCTGAACCAGTTCCGACTGCCGATCTTCAATTCGGCCGGCAACATCAATCCGCTGATCCCGGCGTCAATCGTCTCGGCGATCGCCGCCAACACGCGTACGACCTATGTGTCCAACGTCTGCTCGCCGAACCCGATTACGGGTCTGTGCACGAACCCGAACTTCTATGTTCCCTCCGGCTCGGTCGCGCACCCGGTCGGCCAGATTCGGGTCTTCACGACGGATTACGGCGATCGGCCGCAGGCGCTCGAACGCACCACTTATCGCGCCGTCGGCGGCTTCCGCGGCTCGATGGATACCTTCGGCTTCATCGACAACATGAACTGGGAAGTCGGCTACACCTACGGCTCGGTCAGCGATGAGAACCGCGAATTTGGAACCATCGACGTGTTCCGCTTCGCGAACGCTCTCGACGTCGTGCCGAACACCGCCGCAACGCCGGGCCTTGGCCCTGTCGGAACGCCGGTCTGCCGCATCAAGGTGCTGGCGGCCCTCGGCCTCTTCGGCTTCAGCCCGACCGACCCGGTCGTCTCCGAGTGTATCCCCGGCTCGCTCTTCGGCGCCGGCGGTCTCTCCGCGACGGCTCCCTACGTCCTGACGGACCTCGGCCGCACCAACAAGAACGCCCAGCACGACGTACTGGCCTTCATGTCCGGCGATCTTTTTGATCTCTGGGGCGCTGGCCCGGTGCAATTCTCGCTCGGCGGCGAATGGCGCAGGGAAGCGACGCAAGGAACGGTCGACTATGCGCCGACCGATCCGCGCACGCTCTTCGCCAATACCGGCCTCGACTTCCCGAAGACCTCCTTCGGCGTCAAGGAAGGTTTCTTTGAAGCCCGCATTCCGCTCCTTGCCGACACCTTCATCGCGCAGAGCCTTGAAGTCGGCGGCGCGGTCCGCGTTTCGGACTACTCCTCGATCGGCACCACGACGACGTGGAACACCAATGCGGTGTGGGAATGGAACGATCAGGTGACGCTGCGCGGCACCTACGGCGTCGCCGTCCGCGCACCGAACCTGTCGGAACTGTTCTCGCCCCCGGGCCAGACCTTCCTGCAGATCACGGACCCCTGCTCGCTGCCGGTCATTCTCGGCACGGTTGATGCGACCATCCGCAACAACCGCATCGCCAACTGCGCGGCGCAGGGCATCCCGGGCGCTTATGTCGATCCGAACCCGGCGTCGTCGAACGCCGGTCAGCAGGGCGGCAACCCGATCCTCAAGGCGGAGAAGTCGCGCAGCTGGACGGCGAGCATCATCTATCAGCCGGAATGGCTCGACCGCTTCTCGATGGTCGTGGATTTCTACGGCATAGAGATCAGCGACGCGATCGCCAACCCGACCATCCAGGCTCTGGTCAATGGCTGCTATGACGGCAATTCGCTGAACCCGAACTTCTGCAGCCAGTTCACCCGCGATCCGGGGACGTTCGAGATCAACTTCTTCAACCTCTCGCCGGTGAACTTCCAGGCGCTGAAGGCGCGCGGCATCGACTACGCCTTCAAGTTCGGCTTCGACCTCGCCGACGACTGGGGCAAAGGCGGCCTGATCCCCGGCTCGATCGACTTCTCGCTGCGCGGTTCCTACGTCATGCACCGCGTCAACTTCGTGAACGTGTCGGATCCGACCGATCAGACCGAGCTCGATGGCACGGTCGGTTTCCCGAAAAACCGCTTCCTCGTCACTACGGCGTGGAATTACGGGAAACTGCGGATCTCGCACGATCTCGACTACTTCACGAGCATGGACTTCGAAGAAGCCGAATCCTATATCGGCAACGAGGACTCGGGCCTTCAGCTCTTCCGGAAGACCGGCCCCTTCACGCAGCACGACCTGACCGCAACCTATGAGCTGAACGACAATTTCTCGTTCCGCGCGGGCGTCGTGAACCTCTTTGACAACGAGCCGCCGCTGCGCGTGCTCTATGACGACCTCTGGGACCTCTGGGGCCGCCGCTACTTCATCGGCGCGACCGCGACCTTCTGATCTGACGTCCCTCCGAAACCGGAAAGGGCCCCGCGCGGGGCCCTTTCTTTTTCGGCGCCTCGGGCTATGAGCCTTCAATGGCCTACCGCTCCCTTCGCGATTTCATGGCGGCCCTCGAAAGCAAGGGCGAACTGAGGCGCATCGCAGAGCCGGTCTCGGTCGTGCTCGAAATGACCGAAATCCAGACCCGCCTTCTCGCCGAAGGCGGACCGGCAGTGCTCTTCGAAAAGCCGGTGCGGGAAGACGGCCGGATCTCCGACATTCCGGTTCTCGTCAATCTCTTCGGGACGGTGAAGCGGGTCGCCATGGCGGCGACGCTCGGCGGGAAAGAACGGACCACCGCGGCGGATTTGCGGGAAGTCGGCGAGCTCCTTGCTTTCCTTCGCCAGCCCGAGCCCCCGGGAGACATCAAGGAGGCCCTTGGCCTCTTGCCGCTCGCGCGCACAGTGATGGCGATGAAGCCCACGAGCCGCGACTGGGGCGCGCCCTGCCAGGAGGTCGTGCTCACGGGCGCGGACATCGACCTTGATCGCCTTCCCATCCAGACCTGCTGGCCTGCCGAACCGGCGCCCCTCATCACCTGGCCGCTCGTCGTCACCAGGGGTCCGTCCGGGGACAGGGAAGACGACTACAATCTCGGCATCTACCGCATGCAGAAGATCGCCCGTGACCGGACGATCATGCGCTGGCTGAAGCATCGCGGCGGCGCGCAGCATCACCAGCGCTGGCGTGAGATGACTTCGGAGCCGCTGCCGGCCGCCGCCGTCATCGGCGCCGATCCCGGCGTCATACTCGCCGCTGTGACGCCGGTGCCCGACACCTTGAGCGAATATCATTTCGCGGGACTCCTGCGCGGCGCCAAAGCCGAACTGGTCGACTGCAAGACCGTGCCGCTCAAAGTCCCGGCTGAAGCCGAGATCGTGCTCGAAGGCCATGTGTCTCTTGATGAGTATGCGGATGAAGGCCCCTATGGCGACCACACCGGCTATTACAATTCCGTCGAGCGCTTTCCTGTCTTCACGATCAGCGCCGTCACCATGCGCAATAAGCCGATCTATCTCTCGACCTTCACCGGGCGACCGCCTGATGAGCCGAGCGTTCTCGGAGAAGCGCTGAACGAGGTTTTCATTCCGCTGCTGCGCCAGCAGTTTCCCGAGATTGTTGATTTCTGGCTGCCGCCGGAGGGCTGCTCTTACCGCATCGCCGTCGTTTCGATGAAAAAGGCCTATCCGGGCCACGCCAAGCGCGTGATGATGGGCGCGTGGTCCTATCTGCGTCAGTTCATGTACACCAAATGGATCATCGTGGTGGATGACGACATCGACGCCCGCAGCTGGAAGGACGTGATGTGGGCCATCTCGACGCGGATGGATCCTGCGCGCGACATTACGCTGATCGAGAACACGCCGATCGACTATCTTGACTTCGCTTCGCCGGAATCGGGCCTCGGTTCGAAGATTGGTCTCGACGCCACCAATAAATGGCCGCCGGAAACGAAGCGCGAATGGGGCGCGAAAATCCGCATGGACGACGCGGTCGTGCGCCGCATCGACGGCATGTGGGCGCGTCTTGGCCTGCCGGGATCGGGGAAGTCGATTTGGTAGGCTCGGGAACCGGGAATCGGGAATCGGGAGTGGGACTGGGTTCGCCCGGCGATTGCCGGATCCTCCCCCACACCATCCTCCAAATCGTTCCGGAACTGAATTCCGGGGGCGCGGAGAGATCGACGCTCGAAATAGTCGAGGCCATCGCCCGGGCGGGCGGGCGTGCGCTGGTGGCCTCAGCGGGCGGTCGGCTCGAGACGGCGATCAGGGCGTTCGGCGGCGAGGTGATCAAGCTCCCGGTTCATTCCAAGAATCCGGCGACAGTTCTGGCGAACGCCTCTCGCCTCGTCCGTCTGGTCAGGGCGGAGAAGGTCGCGCTCCTCCATGTGCGCAGCCGGGCGCCCGCCTGGAGCGCGCTCCTGGCAGCACGGAGAACCCGAAGGCCGCTGGTGTCCACCTATCACGGCGCCTATGAAGCCAAGGGGCCGCTGAAGCGCCTCTACAACTCGGCGATGGTGCGCGCCGACCGCGTCATCGCCAACTCGACTTTCACGGCCAAGGTGATGCGCACGCAGTATCGTCTCGATGCGGCAAGGCTGCGCGTCATCCCCCGCGGCGCCGATCTTGCGGTCTTCAACCCGGCCAAGGCGGCCGGGGACCGGCTGGCGCGGCTCTCGGATTGGGACAGTCCCGGCGGCGCATTGAAGCTCCTCTTGCCGGCGCGGCTGACCTTCTGGAAGGGTCAGGACGTCGCCGTCGCGGCGCTAGGCCTGCTTAAAAGACGGCGTCTCGCGGCCACTGGCGAAGCGCCGCTTTTGCGGCTAATTTTGGCCGGGGATGTGCAGGGCGCCGGCGAATTCGCCGGGCGATTGCGCCGCGGGATCTTGGACCGAGGGGTCGAAGACATGGTGGGACTGGTCGGCCACTGCGCCGACATGCCGGCCGCCTATGCGTGGGCCGATGCGGTGCTTTCACCGGCGACACTGCCGGAGGCGTTTGGCCGTGTTGCGGTTGAGGCCGGCGCGATGCGCAAGCCGGTCGTCGCCTCCGATATTGGCGGGCAGCGCGAGACCGTGGTCGATGGCGTCACCGGATTCCTGACGCCGCCGGGCGATGTCGAGGCGCTTGCCGACGCCATCGAGGCGCTCGATCGCATGGGCCCTGCCGGCCGTGCGTCGATGGGCGCGCGCGCGCGCGAACACATCGAACGAAACTACAGCGCCGAGCGCATGCGCGCGGCGACGCTCGCGGTTTATTCCGAGTTGTTGAATCAAGGCGCCGAGGCATCAGGATGATCCGGAAATCCGAGAATATTCTCATTATCAAGACGGACAGTCTCGCCTCCTTCGTGCAGGCTGAACCGCTGTTCGGGGCCATTCGCGACGCCAATCCGCATGCGAAGATCAGCCTCCTGACGACGCCTGCTCTGCAGCGAATCGCGCGGGCGGCGCCTTATTTCGATCAGGTGGCCTCGTTGCCCGACTTCAAGGTTGTCGAGGCGAAACAGGCCTTCATTCGCCAGCTTAAGGGCGCTCATTTCGCGCGGGTCTTCGATCTATCCTCGGACGAGGAGTCCGCCAAGCTCAAAGTCGCTCTGGGGCCGTTCGGCCCAAAATGGTTCGCTTTCGACTCCGGTCTCAAGAAGCGCCTGCGGCCCAGACTCGCTGACGCCTTCCCTGATAACTCGAAATTCTTCGCAGAGACCGGCGTCAAGGCTCCTGAGCGACTGCCCGATCTCAGCTGGGCGCTCAGCGCCCGCAAGGATTCCGCCAACATGCAGCCTTCCTGGTTCGGCGTCTCTGGCGATTTCGGGCTGCTGCTCCCGGGCCCCGACCCCGAAAGACGATGGCCGGCCTCGCACTACGCCCAGCTCGCCCGCAAGATCTCTCAGGCCCGCATGATGCCGGTCCTTGCCGGCGGCAAGGACCTTCACGGCATTGGCGACGAAGTGTCCAACGAGGCGCCGGAGATCGTCGATCTCACCGGAAAGACCGACCATCTGCAGCTGTCCGCGCTTGCCCAGGAAGCCGCGTTCTTTGTCAGCGACAGCGCCGAAGAGATGCACCTTGCCCTGAGCGTCGGCTGCGCTGGCGTCGTTCTGCGCAAGGCTGCCGAGTCAGCCGGCCTCCCGACTGGCCGGCATATTGTGACTCTTACCGCCAAGGAGCAGCTCGGCGAGGCCAGCGCCGATTTCGTGTGGCGCACCTTGCTCAATATGGGTCTCATCCCGAGCCAGAACATGCGTCCCCAGCCCCAGCCCCAGCCCAGAAAGGTCGCCCGTTGATCGGCGGCATGATTCGCCTATATCTCTGCCCGCTCTGTCTTGCGGCCCTGATGGGCTGCGGGCGGATCAATCATTGAAGCCGAAAAAGGAGAGGACCTATCCCCCGCAGACCGACCGCCGCGCCGCCGCCCAAATCTGACGGGGGCCCGCGCGTCAATGAAGAAATTCGCGTGCCGAACGTTCTTCTTATCGATCATACTGGCGAAAAATCAGGCGTCGTGCCGACCGCCCGGGCGCTTGAAATGGCTCAGGCCGTCGGCCTCGACCTTGTCGAGGTCTCGCCAGGAACGACGCCGCCGGTTTGCAAGATCCTCGATTTCGGAAAATTCAAATACCAGCAGCAGAAGAAAAAGGCCGAAGCCAAGAAGAAGCAGAAAATCGTCGATATCAAGGAGATCAAGATGCGCCCGAATATCGACGACCACGACTACGAGGTGAAGGCCAAAGCCATGCGCCGCTTCTTCGATGATGGCGACAAGGTGAAGGTGACGCTACGGTTCCGGGGCCGCGAGATGGCGCACCAGGAGCTGGGCATGAAGCTGCTCGACCGTGTGAAAACCGATTTCGACCAGATCGCCAAGGTCGAGCAGACGCCAAAGCTCGAGGGCAAGCAAATGATGATGGTTCTCGCCCCGCGCTAGCGCGCGCGATGAACTCGCCCTTCTGGCGAAACGGCCCTCAGCCGGCGGCGCCCGAAGCGACGCTTTGCGCCTGCCATGTTTTCGTTGGCGCGTCGATTGCTTAAGAACCTGTGACCTTGCGCCGTCATTCCGGCTCCAATCCTCGCGCGAGGCGTAGTTGCGCCGTTTTGAGACGGCGTTGGACAGGGTGTTATGGAGGTTGCGTTCGAGGATTGGATGCTGGCGGCTGCGTCGCTCATTCTGGGCGTCGGCATCGGCTGGCTATTGCGGGGACTGGAGCGCAGCAGCGAAAGCAAGCCTGGCGCCGGGCCTGATTCCGCGTCGCCTTCGCCGCCGGCGCCGCCCGCTGACACGTCCGAGGCGTCTCCTGGAGCGAAAGCAGGCGCGCTCGCGGCGCCCGATCCGGACCGGCTTGGCGGCGTCGAGCGCGAATTGAGCGAGGCGCGCGCGCTCCTTGAAGAGGGCGAGCAGGAGCTTCGTGTCTTTGATGAAGAAATGGCCGAACTCGAGGGGACCATCCAGCGCGCCGGCGCTCGGCTCCGGGTCATTTTCCGCGAAATCCGACTAAGGACGCGCGGCGCCGAAATAAATGACGGGGACGACTGACCCAATTTGGTCTTCGCAACCATACCGCGCCATAATGGCGGCGGCGCATGGAGGCTGTCATGGATATCGCCGGTTCGCTCGCCCATCAGGCCGGCGTTTCCGCCGCGCTGATTGCGGCGACATCGTTCGTACACGCACTGTTCGTTTCGACGGCCGCCGTCATCCTGCGCGCCGAGGCGAGACCCGTGGCCGGGCCGTTCAGGTTCGTTCGCGACGCCGCCGCGCTCACCTTCCTGTCTTTGTGGCTCATTTTCGCCCACGCCATGGAGATCGGCGTCTGGGCTGAAACCTATCGTCGGCTGGGACTTTTCGACTCGACGGAGCAGGCCTTTTATTTCGCCGCGGTCTGTTTCACCACGCTCGGCTTCGGAGACGTCCTGTTGCCCGAGGGCTGGGGCCCGCTGGCGGGAGCCAACGCCGCGAACGGATTTCTGCTCTTCGGGCTGTCAGCCGCGTTTCTTGTCGAGGCGACTTTGAAACTGCGCCTGACGTCTATCCGTGGCTCGTAGCGCCTCAGGCAGTTTTCGCCGCAGCCTGAGCCTTCGGCGACGCGGCGAAGATGAGCGTCAGGAGCGCCATGGCCGCAAGGAAGAAGCTGAGCGCGAATGGCGCGCCCGGAAAATAGAAGGGCGCGCCGTTCGGGAAGAGCATGACGCCGCCGATTTCATAGGGCTCGCCGGGCCTGATGAAGGCCGAGAAGACTTGCGTCATGAGCCAGGGGCTGACGATCATGGAGAGCCCGTTGATGGTCCCTATGGCGCCCTGAAGCTCGCCTTGCGCATTGGCCGGGAGCGCGCGCGACATGATTGCCTGCAGGGCCGGAATGGTGAAACCGCCCAGGGCGCCCGCCAGAATGAGCGGGTAGATCATCCAGCCTTGGCTCGCCAGGGCGTAGGCGACATGGCAGAGCGTCGCGACCGAAAGGGCGAAGATCGCGGACCGCCTTTCGCCGAACCTGCCGACCACGACCCGGGTGAGGCCGCCCTGAACCAGCGCGGCCGCGGCGCCGACCGCCATCAGGGATATGCCGATCTCGCTCGGACTCCATCGGAACCGCTCTTCGGCGTAGTAGGCCCAGATGGAGGGAAAAGCCCAATGGGCCAATTGGTAGAGCAGGATGACGGCCGCGATCGGCAGGATCGCCGGATAGCGCCGGAACTGGTTGAAGCTGCCGAGCGCATTGGCGCGCCGCCAGTCGAAAGCCCTCCGATTTTCGGGCTTCAGGGTCTCGGGCAGGAAAAACACGCCATAAACGAAGTTGATGGCGCCGAGTGCGGCCACGAAATAGAAAGGCGCGCGCGGTCCCCAATGTTCGCCGAGCAGTCCGCCAATGCCGGGTCCGATGATGAATCCAAGTCCGAAGGCCGCGCCCATGACGCCGAAATTGGCGGCGCGCTTATCCGGCGGCGTGATGTCGGCGACGTAGGCGTTAGCGGTCGCAAAGGTTGCGGCGAGCGCGCCGGCAAGCATGCGTGCGGCCAGCAGCAACGCCATGCTGGGCGCAAGCGCCATGAGCAGGAAATCGACTGAATAGGCTGCGAGCGAGCCTAGAAGCACCGGACGGCGTCCGTAACGGTCCGACAGAGCGCCCATGACCGGCATCATGAAGAACTGCATGATCGCATAGACCAGCGTCAGGATGCCGCCCCAGCGCGCCGCGTGCGAAAGATCCGCGCCGCTGACATCCATGATGAGCTTCGGCATTACCGGCATGACGACGCCCATGCCGATCATGCTCAAGAGCACGGTGACAAAGATGAAGAACAGGGCGCTGCGCCCCGGCGCGCGGGTCATCGCGGGGGCCTAGATGTCAGTGTAGTCAGATTGCGGCTTGCCGCCGTCAATGGGCGTGATCTTCAGCGCCGTAATCTGGTTGCGCCGGCGCCGCAGAATACTGAAGCGGAAGCCGTGGAAGGAGAAAGTCTGGCCGACCTCGGGGATAGCCTGCGCCTCGTGAATGACCAGCCCGGCGACTGTCACGGCCTCCGCGTCAGGAAGCGTCCAGTCCATTGCCCGGTTGAGGTCGCGGATTGTCACATCGCCATCGACATTGACAGAGCCGTCGGCCTGCGGGCGGACTCCCTGCACGGGACTGTCGTATTCGTCTTCGATCTCGCCGACGATCTCCTCGAGAATGTCCTCGAGCGTGACGAGGCCCATCAGCGCGCCATACTCGTCGACGACAAGGGCGAAATGCTCCTGTTTGGTTTTGAAGTTGTCGAGCTGTTCGGCGAGCGTCGTCGTCTCAGGCGCAAAGTAGGGCTCGCGCGAAATGGCGGCGAGGTCGATTTTCGAAGTGTCGCCGTCGCAGTCCCAGAGGGCTTTCAGCAGGTCCTTCGCATGAAGGACGCCGACGATGTTCTCCGAGTCGCCGCGATGGAGAGGAAGGCGCGTAAACTTGCTCTTGAGCGCCTGCGCGATCGCCTGGTCGGTCGGCTGATCGAGGTCAACCATTTCTATCGACTTGCGGTGGACCATGATCTCCTCGATCTTGATTTCTTCGAGGTCGAGCGCGCCGCGGATGAGGTCGCGCGCGTCTTTCTCGACGCGGCCCTCGGCGTGATGCAGCTCGAGCGCCCCGCGCAGTTCGTCCGTAGGCGACAGCACCGGGTGCTCCTCGCCAATGTCGATGCCGACAAGCCGCAACGATCCCCGAATGACCGACTTCAGGAGGGCCGTGAAAGGCGCAAAGACAAGGACGATCCAGCGCATGACCGGCGCCACGGACATCGCCATCGCCTCGGGGCGAGTGATTGCGGCGGTCTTTGGCAAGACCTCGCCGAAGATGAGGGTCAGCACGGTCATCACGAGCGTTGCGACGGCGACGCCCGGATCTCCGAAAAGATTGAGAAAAAGCACCGTCGCCAGCGCCGCTGCGAGCGTCTGCACGAGGTTGTTCCCGAGGAGAATGGCGCCGATGAGACGCTCGCGGTCCCGGATCAGGATGTTCACGCGGCGTGCGCGGCGGTCGCCGTCGAGTTCAAGCTTGTGCATTTGCGCTCGCGAGGCCGCGGTGAGAGCGGTCTCCGAGCCCGAAAAAAATGCTGACGCCAGCAGCAACACAAAGATGGCGCCGCCGGTGAGCAGCGCGGATGAACCGCCGTCCATGGGTGTAGTCAAGTCCTTTCAGCCATCTTGGATTGGAGAAACTTCAGCACGCGAGCCTCGTCGGCGCCCGGCGCGATGAACGCCTCGCCGATGCGGCGCGCGAGGATCAGCGTCACGGCCCCCGCCGAGGATTTCTTGTCCGCACGCATGAGCGCGAGGAGCGCATCTGGGGTGCTGAGGCCGGCCGCCGGTCCCTCGAAGCCGGCCGGTAATCCGGCCGCGCGCAGGTGGCGTTTGGCGCGCTCGGCCTCTGCAGGATCGCACAATCCCTCGCTCACGGAATAATCGAATGCGAGCCCCAGACCCGCGGCCACCGCTTCGCCATGCAGGAGCCTCTCGGAAAAGCCTGCGGCGGCCTCAAGGGCATGGCCGAAGGTGTGGCCGAGATTCAAGAGCGCGCGCGCGCCGCTCTCGCGCTCGTCATTGGCGACGACAGCGGCCTTCATCTCGCACGAGCGTCGGACCGCATGGCGGAGCGCCTCGGGCTTTCGCGCCAGCACCTCGCCGCTGTGACGGTCGAGCCAGTCGAAGAAGCCGGCGTCGCCGAGCGCGCCATATTTGACGATCTCGGCGTAGCCGGCGCGCATCTCGCGGTCGGCGAGCGTTGCGAGCGCCGAAAGATCGCTGAGAACCAGAACCGGCTGGTGAAAGGCGCCGACAAGATTCTTGCCTGCCCTGATGTTGACCGCAGTCTTGCCGCCGACCGCGCTATCGACCTGCGCAAGCAGCGTCGTCGGGATCTGCGCAAAAGGGCAGCCGCGCTGATAGACCGCGGCGGCAAAGCCCGCGGCATCGCCGACGACGCCGCCCCCGAAGGCGACGATCAGGTCGCGCCGGTCGGCGCCGAGGCTGGAAAGGCGGTTGAGGAGGCGCTCGAGCGTGCGTATGGACTTGCTCGCTTCGCCCGGCGCCAGAACCATCCACTGGCTTTTGACGCCGGCAGCGTTCAGACTTTTCGCCAGCCTTGCACCCTGCGCGCGGCGCACATGACGGTCGGTGATGACGAACGCCCTGTCCCGCGACAGGAAAGGCCTCAACGCCTCGCCCGCACGATCAAGCAGGGTTTCACCGATGACGATGTCATAGCTGCGTCCGCCGAGCCGGACGGTGACGGTGTCTGCGCTCATCCGGTAGCCCGCGCACTTTCTCCGCCGAGCAGTGATCGGAGCGCGTCAACGATGGCATTGACGGTCCTTGAATGGGGGCCAGGCGCACTCTCGATGACAAGGTCCGCCTCGGCATAGAGCGGCGCCCGCGCATCAAGGAGGCGCGTCAGCGTTTCGCGGGCGTCGCCGCTGCGCAGCAATGGACGGGAATCCCTGCGGGTCGCCCTCTTGAGGAGCGTATCCACGTCCGCCTTGATCCAGACCGAAATCGCCTGGGTCTTGATGAGCCGGCGCGTCTCAGCATTCATGATCGCGCCCCCGCCGGTCGCGAGCACATGCGGGGGCCCGGAGAGCAGGCGCGCGATCACCTGCGCTTCTCCGGCGCGAAAACTCGCCTCGCCATGGGCGGCGAAAAGGTCGGCGACAGACATGCCCGCCGCCCTCTGTATCTCCTCGTCGGCATCGAAGAAGCGGAGGCCCAGGCGCGGCGCCAGGCGACGGCCGATCGTGGTCTTTCCCGCCCCCATCATGCCGACCAGGACGACCGTTCGCTCGCAGGATAGGTCAGGCTCCTTGCGGGCCGGTTTTCGCTCGATAGGAGACTTCATGTCGCTTCCTCTAAAGAAGGCCGGCCGACTAGGCCAGAAGGCCGGCCGCACCCGCATTGAACCTTTCCAACGAGGACGGGCCTGTTAAACTGGAGCGGCCGGAGGGGTTCCGGATCGAAACCGGCGGAGAACGGGCGCATGCGCTTCATATTGGTGATCTTGGGGGTCGCGCTCCTGGCGCTGGTCGGTCTGTTCATCTACGGGCAGATGCTGCAGCCCGACACACGCCAGATCGAGCAGGAGGCCGTCAGAAGCGGCGATGCGTAAAGGACTTTTACTTCTTGTTCTCGCCGCGTTCAGCCTGGATGCAGGATACGCACAGCCGACAACGGTGAGGCGTCCGGCGCCAGCGGCGCCTTCCTCGACGCAGCCAACAATGTCGGTCGCCGAGCCGATGGCGGTCGAAACGGCGCCCCTCGCTCAGGATGCGTTTTCGACCGGCACGCTTGCGCGCGGACAGGGCGCCCTTGAGCCCACCCTGTGGAAAAAGGCCGACCCGGGACGGGTCAGCTATCTGCTCGATGCCGCGCCGACGCGGCTCTACGGCCCTTCGCTCGGCGAAGCGCTTCGCCGCACCCTGCTGACCCCCGGCGAATCTCCCCAAGGCGCGCCCGCCTCGCTTGGCGGCAAGAAACTGCTCGTGCTCGCCCGTGCGGGCTTCACGGACGAGGTGCGCACGATTGCGAGCCTTTCCAGCGCCCCGAAAAGCGACCCTCATGTCGGCCAGGCGCTCGCAACCGCCGACCTTCTCGACGGCGCGACGGCGGAGGCCTGCAAGCGCAATGCGGCGCTCAGCACCGGCCGCGACACGCCCTTCTGGGTAAAGCTGCGCGTGCTGTGCTATTCGATGGCCGGCGCCAAGGACGCCGCCGATCTCTCATTGACGCTGCTGCGCGAGCAGGGCTTCCTCACCGGGGCCGACGACGCCATCCTTTCAGCCGTCGTCCTCGGCGCACAGGGCAAGGCGCCGGCGCCCCCGCAAACAGCCTTGCATCTTGCGAGCCTGCGCTATCTGCAGGCGCCGGTCGACGTGGGCCTGCTGGCGCAGTCGGACGCGGGCGTTCTCAAGGCGCTCGCCAACGACGTGGCGGTCCCGCTCGTGGCGCGCGTCGCCGCCGCCGCCAGGGCCGCCGCAATGGGCGTCCTCTCTCACGGCGAACTCAAGGCCCTTTTTGACAGTTTCGACGTGGCGACCGTCGAGAGCCGCGCGCGACCGCCATCGGGCGATCCGCTCGCCGACGCCGTCTTCTACAAGTCCGTGCGCGCCCTGTCCGCGCCCGAGCTTCTGCGCGACAAGGCGGCGATGATCGCGGATGCGCTGGCGGCGGCCGATACGTTTCAGCGGGCCTACGCCGCAGCTGCTCTTTACGCGGACGACATTGACGAATTGGAAGGCGTCCTGGTAGCGCCGGGCGAGGCTTCGCGCTTCGCGCTGGCGCGCATGGCGCTCGGCGATGGAGACGGCGCCGCGCGCTGGCTGTTTTCGATGATCGGCGGCGGGGTCCCCGCATTGTCGTCCACTGACGCAGCCACGCTCGCCGATCTCGTGAACCTGCTTGCGATTCTCGATCAGGTCTCCGCCAAGGCCGTGGCTGAAGCTGCTGGCGTCAGCATCGATTACCGGGTCGCGCGAGGCTTTGGGGCCGAAGCCCCGTTGCGCGCCGAAAGCGATTCGCTCGCCCGGATCGTCGAGGCCGCTTTCGACGCGGCGATCGACAATTCGCCAGGTCAGGCGGCGCTGGCCGCGCTGGCCGCTTCGACTCTCATCGGCAGCAATGACCCTACCGGACGGGTGATCGTCAGCCAGTCCTTGCGCGCAGCGGGCTTCAATGAGTTGCGGCGGCGGGTCGATTTCGAGACCGTGTGGCGCGGCCGGTTCGTGCTCGAGGTTCCAGCGGCTGCGCCTTCGCCCGGCCCGGGGCCTGCCGGGCCCGCGCCGAGTGCGCCCTCAGCCGGCGCGCCTGCGCCCGCAAGCATGGCGGCGCCGGCGGCCCCGGCGAGCGCGACGGGCGCCGGGCCCGCCCCGCGGCTCAAGCCGCGGCGGGCCGAGGGCTGAGTTTGACGGCGGCGAAACAGAAGCTGCGCCAATCTGCTGACGAAGATCGCCGGCTCCTCGCGCTCTTCCTGGAAATGATGGCCGTGGAGCGCAATGCAGCGGCCATGACCTTGAAAAACTACGGACGCGACCTCGAACGATTCGCCGGCTTTGCGCGCGCCAGCAAGGAGTCGCTCGCGACCGCAGGTCCCGCTGAAATCTCCGCTTTTCTTGCTGCGCTCGAGGCCGAGGGCGTTTCGGCCGCGACCGCTGCGCTAAAGGTGTCGGCGCTGAGGCAGTTCTATCAGTTTCTGTATACGGAAGGTCATCGGCAGGACAACCCCGCCGCTGGGATAGATCGGCCGCGCGTGCGGCGTCCCCTGCCGAAAATACTGTCCGCCGAGGAGTCAGCGCGGCTCGCCGAGGCGGCGAACGGCGCCGATGCGAAAGCGCTGCGCCTGAAGGCGATGGTGGAGACCCTTTATGGCGCCGGGCTCCGGGTGTCGGAGCTCGTTTCGCTGCCGCTCGCCGCCTTCCGGCGCGGACAGCCTTATCTTCTTGTCAGGGGCAAGGGCGGCAGGGAACGCCTCGCGCCGCTCGGGAGCCGCGCGCTCTGCGCCCTTGAAGCCTATGTCGCCGTCAGGAGCCAGCTCCTGGTCGAGGGCGCGACGTCGCGCTTCCTCTTTCCTTCGCGCGGCAAGAGCGGCCATGTAACCGCGGCGCGTTTCGCGCAGCTGCTGAAAGACCTTGCGGTCAGGGCGGGCATCGAGCCCTCGCGCGTCTCGCCGCACGTTCTGCGCCACGCCTTCGCCACCCATCTCCTCGACGGCGGCGCGGATCTCAGAAGCGTACAGCAGATGCTTGGCCATGCCGACATCACGACGACGCAGATTTACACCCATGTGGCGCAAGACCGACTTCGCGATCTCGTCACC
>CAYTVQ010000034.1:0-15170 GCA_964441615.1 uncultured Caulobacterales bacterium
GTGTCGCCGCAGGGCGCGCGCTCGGCCTCGGCCGGCTTCTACATCATGTATGCGGCCCATGTGTCGGCCATGGCGCCCTCGACCAATACCGGCGCGGCGACGCCGGTGGAGATCGGCGGCGCGCCCGGCAGGGACGATCCCTTCGGCGACGCGCCGACCCCGAACGATCCGGACAAGAAGAGCGAGCCGGCGGCGAAAGACGCGGCCAAGGACGCGAAGGACGCCGTGCGCGACATCCGCCCGACCTCGGCGCCCGACAGCGAGCCGCTTTCCAACGAAGGCGCGATGCGCGCCAAGATCATCAACGATTCGGCGGCCTATATCCGCTCGCTCGCTGAGGCGCGGGGCCGCAACGCCGACTGGGCGGAACGCGCAGTGCGCGAAGGCATTTCAGCGACGGCGCAGGAGGCGCTCGAGCTCGGCGTCATCGACCTCGTCGCCGAGAACATCGACGATCTCCTGAAGCAGATCGACGGCCGCAAGGTGCATGTCTTCTCGGGCGACAGGAAGATCGTCGCAAAGGATCTTGTGCTCGAACGCGTCGCGCCGACCCTGATCGAGAAAATCCTCGGCTTCATCTCGCACCCCAATGTGCTCGGCATCCTGATCGCGCTCGGCACCACCGGCATCATCATCGAGATGTGGAATCCGGGATCGGTATTGCCGGGCGTGATCGGCCTCGCCTGCATCATCTTGAGCCTCTATGGGATGCAGGTGCTGCCCTATAGCTGGCTCGGCCTCGCGCTGATGCTCGCGGGGGCCCTCTTCATCATCGTCGAGGCCTATACGCCGACCTTGGGGCTCGTCGGGCTCGCCGGCGCCGTCATGTTCGCCTTCGGGCTCTACCTCGTATTTCCGGAGGGTTTTAAGATTTCTCCCTCCGTCATCGGCGGGATCATCGTTGCAGCAGGCGGCTTCCTGGCGCTGATCCTTGTCGCCGTGGTCGGCTCGCGCAATCACGGCCCGCTCATCGGCGCGGAAGCGATCCGCCGCCGCGAGGGGATCGTCGACGACTGGGAAGGCAAGGAGGGCTGGGTCATCGTCGACGGCGAGCGCTGGCGCGCGCGTTCGGATCGGGTCTTGAGAAAAGGCGAGCGCGTCAAGGTCGTCGAGATCGAAGGGCTTGTCTTGATCGTCAAACAGGCCAAGGCTTCCGGCCTCCTCGGCGGGCTGATGCCGAGCGAGGCCTGATGCGGCGCCCGGAGAGTTTCGGCTGAGCGAGACAATTCTCACCCCTCAGGCGACGATCGTCGCGATCGTCATGGCCGGGATCATTCTGGTCGCGGTCGTCAAGCTCCTGTGGGGCATGGCGCTGTGGGCCAGAAAGAGCGATCACCGTGTCGGCGACCGCTGGGGCGACGAGCCGGTCGAGGTGGTCGAATGGAGCGGGCGCGACGGCTATGTGAACGCCGGCGGAGAGCTCTGGCGCGCGGCCGGACCCGAGGGGTTGCGGCCCGGCGAGCGCGTCCGCGTCGCGAAGACGAAGGGCCTCCAGCTCGAGGTCAGACGAATCGAAAAAGCGCCGGCGGACGGCGCCGCATAAGGAGATGACAAATGCCAGGCGGCCTTAGCCTTCTTGGAATACTCGCGGTCGTGGCGCTGTTCGTTCTGACGAACATCATCAAGATCCTGAAGGAATATGAGCGCGGCGTCGTGTTCACGCTCGGGCGCGTCGGCCGCAAGGCGGCGGGGCCCGGCCTCGTGCTCCTGATCCCGGCCATCCAGACCATGCGCAAGGTCGATATGCGCACGCTTGTCCATGACGTGCCGCCGCAGGACGTCATCTCGCGCGACAACGTCTCGGTGAAGGTGAATGCGGTCATCTATTATCGCGTCGTCGACGCCGTGCGCGCCGTGGTGCAGGTCGAGAACTACATGGCGGCGACCAGCCAGCTCGCGCAGACCACCTTGCGCTCGGTGCTCGGCAAGCACGAACTCGACGAGATGCTGCAGGAGCGCGACAAGCTCAACAAGGACGTCCAGTCGATCCTCGACCACCAGACTGAGGCCTGGGGCATCAAGGTCTCGAACGTCGAGATCAAGCATGTGGACGTCGCCCCGGAGATGATCCGCGCCATCGCCAAGCAGGCGGAGGCCGAACGCGAGCGGCGCGCCAAGGTCATCTCGGCCGAAGGCGAGCAGCAGGCTGCCGCCAAACTCGCAGAGGCGGCGAACATCCTCGCCTCGCAGACCGGCTCGATGGAGTTGCGCTATCTCGGCGCCCTGCAGGAGATCGCGTCGGACCGCTCGAACACGATCGTGTTCCCGTTCTCCGTGCAGCAGCTCGCTGACGCCTTCAGGCGCTGACGCCCCGGCGGCGCGCCGCTCTCTAGCTGATGCGCGGCGCGGCTTTCGCGACTTCGCCCTTCAGCCACGCGGCGATCGCCGATTTCGGCCTGGCGCCGACCAGCGTCGCCGCGAGTCTGCCGCCGGAGAACAGCATCAGGGTCGGGATGCCGCGCACGCCATATTTGCCGGGCGTCTCCGGGCTCTCGTCGATATTGACCTTGGCGATCGTCACCGATCCGCCGAGTTCGTCGGAAAGCTCTTCGAGCGCCGGGCCGATCTGGCGGCAGGGTCCGCACCATTCCGCCCAGAAGTCGACGAGCACCGGCCGGTCCGCCTTCAGGACATCCTCCTGAAAGCTCGCATCGGTGACTTTCTTGGTGGCCATCTGAGATTTCTCCTCGGCGCAACGGAGCGCCGAAAATAGGCCGCTCCGCCCTGACTTCAAGCCGTCTCGAGGAATCGTGCGAAGGCGCCGTCGAGCAAGGACTCCGGGACCGCCATCAGGCAGGCGTCATAGGTCCAAAGAAGCGCTGCCTCGATGGGCGTCCGCGGATAGAGATCGCGCAGCAGGGCGCGATAGGCGGCGAGCTGCGCGACATAGGCCTCGGGCGCATCCTCGATGCGCTTCGGCGGCGGCCGGTTGGTCTTGTAATCGACGATGAGCAGGCGCCCGCCGTCATGGGCGAGGCGGTCGATCTGGCCGGAGACGAACGTCTCGCCGCTGGCCGTGCGAAGGGTTCCGGCGATTGCGACTTCGGCCCGGCTGTTCGCCGAGAACACGGGCGCGAAGGCGGGGTCGCGTATGACGGCGAGCGCCTCCGCGCGCCAGTGCGCGCGCTCGCCCGCAGAGACGCCCGGCGCATGCTGTGCGAGCAGGCGGTCGGCGATCGCCTCGCGTCGCGCGTCCTCGGCGAGCGGCAGAAGCTCGATCAGCCGGTGCAGCGCCCGGCCGCGAAGAAGCGCTTCGCGCGGTCTTCGCGCCGAGAAGCTGGGCTCGCTCCCTGCCGCGAGCCGCGACGGCGACGCGCGCGCAAGGCGGCTTTCGGGAGCGGCCGGCGTCCGCAGCCAGGCGGGCGGCGGCGCCGCGGGGACCGGCGCGCCTTCCGCTTTGCGCTCGACCGGGAAGTCCTGCGCGCAGTCGATGACGCGGATGAACCCGTCCCAGGGCGCGACGCGATCCTCGCGCGAGGACAGGCGGGCGAATGCGTCTTCCGCGAGCGCATGCCAGGCCTTCTCGGCCGCCTGCCTGTTGTGCGGGTCCTTGGTGTTCCCACGCTGCACGCCGCAAATGATGAGGCGGTCGCGCGCGCGCGTCGCCGCGACATAGAGCAGGCGGCGATATTCTTCATAGGCCCGGCGTCGCGCGAGGGCGCGTGCGTTCTTTGCGGCGGCGCCCTCGCGGCCGGCGTCGGTCGATAACAGCGGGGAGGGCGCGCCGCCCACGGTTTCGAAGAACAGGGGTCCGGGGCTGAGTTTCGGACTGCGGTGGGCGTCGAGCAGGATGACGACATTCGCCTCAAGACCTTTGGCGCCGTGTACGGTCATGACCCGCACGGCGTCGCCGGCCTGGTCCGGATCGCGCCTGATCTCCTCGGCGTTGGCCTCGATCCAGTTGACGAAGCCCTGAAGGCTGCGCGGATGGCGCTGCTCAAAGTCGAGCGCCTGGCGCAGAAGCTCGTTCAGCGGCTCCGCTGCTGAAGGCGAGAGGCGCGCATAGAGCCGCTCGCGGCCCGAGGGCGCGCCCTCTTCGATGAGATGCGAGAGAAAGGCGAAGGCGCCTTCCTCGCGCGCGACCCGTTCGGCGCGGACGAGCGCTTCTTCAGCCTCGGCCCATTCTGGCCGCTCGGATGCGCGCGCCCTGAGCGCGCCGCGCAGGCGCTGCTCGGGCGGTCGCGACTGCGCGAGATCGTAGAGCGACTCCTCGCTCACCCTGAAAAACGGGCTGCGCAGGGTCTCGGCCAGCGAGAGATCGTCCGAATAAAGAAGAACGGCCCTCGCGAAGGACAGCATGTCCTCGACGGCCGGCTCCTCAAGCAGCCGGATGCGGTCGGCGCCGGCGACCGGCACGCCGCCGCGGGCGAGCGCGCGAATGGTTTCGTGGAAGAGCGGCCCCCGCGACTGCACGAGAATGAGAAAGTCGCTGGCGCGGAGGGGCCGCCCCCTGGAGACCAGCATCTCGCTTCCGATACGGCGCTTGAGGTCGCGCATGATTTCGCCGGCGAGCACGCGCTTCGGGTCGTTCTCCGCAACCGCATCCAGGGGCGCGTCCCAGGCGCGGACGGCCGCCGCCTCGCCCTTCGGGACGAGCGGCCAGAGTTCGACCGCGCCCGCTTCGCCGATGCGGCAAAGCTCGTGACGCAGCGGGAAGTCCGAGCCGACGCCGTCAAGCACGTCGGGATCGGCAAACAGCGCATCGACGAACTGGAGGACAGGGGCGGTCGAGCGGAATGAGAGGCGCAGCGGGACCTGCCGGTAGGTCTGCACCGCGCCGATCGTCTTGCCGAGATCGGCCTCCTTTTCCGCGAACAGCGCCGCATCCGCGCCCTGAAAGGAATAGATCGACTGCTTCCTGTCGCCGACCGCGAAGAAGGTGCGCTGCGTCTCGCGCGCGCCGGCGCCGGCGAAGAACTCCGCGAGCGGGCCTTCGATCACCCGCCATTGCTCCGGGCTCGTATCCTGAGCCTCGTCGAGCAAAATGTGATCGACCCCCTCGTCGAGCTTGTAGCGCACCCACGATCCATCCGCAGCGGCGAAGAGAGCCCGGGTCTTCTCGATGAGATCGTCATAGTCGAGACCGGCGCGCGCCTCCTTGAGGCGCCGATAGGCGGCCGAGGCCTCTTCGAGCAGCGTCAGAAAATCGAGGGTGTCGGCGCCGTTGGCGGCGGCGCGCGCTTTCTCTTCGGCCGCTTCAATATGCTGCGTGAGGGCGCGGGCGTAGCCCTCCGCCCACGGATGGGCCTTCTTGACGGCAGCGTCGGGAAACTTCGCGCGTGGCGCTCCCTTGTCCGTGAAGAGCGCCGCGACCAGACTGTCGAAGCGAGCGGCGTCATCGCGCGCGGAGAGATAGCCGGCAAGGGCGCCATCGGCCAGTTCCTGACAGGTCTTGCCGCCGTCGCGCAGCGCGGCCTGGAGCCGCGCGATCTCCTCCGGGCGGATGTCGGCCAGCGCCGCGGCCCTGATGCCGGCGGCGGTTTCGCCATTGGCGATCCCGAAACGCCGGGCGACATGGTCGCGGAGCGCCGCATGACCGCCAGCCGCGGCCAGCGCCGCGCCCATCTTCTGCCGCGATGAAAGAGTCTGGAGGAAGAGATCGGCAAGCCGGCGCGGATCGAGCGCGTCGGTAAGGCGTTCCAGCGGCGCTGCAAGGCCAGGGTCTTCGGCGGCCCGCGCCTGCATGCCGATCAGCGCGGCGTGCATGAGGCCGAGGGCGTCCTTTTCGTCGATGACGGTGAAGCCGGGCGCAGCGCCGGTCTCGAGCGGAAAGCGGCGAAGAACGCCCTCGCAAAAAGAATGGATCGTCTGGATCCTGAGGCCGCCCGGCGTTTCGAGCGCGCGCGCAAAAAGACCGCGCGCCTGCGCGAGATCGGCCGCATTGCGCGCTCTGGCCGCAGCGCCCTCGAGCGCGCGGAGGCGGGCGGAGAGCGTTGCGTCGTCGGCGAGAGCCCATTCGCCGAGCAGCTTCAGGAGCCGGTCCGCCATCTCGGCGGCCGCCGCCTTGGTGTAGGTGATGCAGAGGATCTTCGCGGGCGGCGCCCCGGCGAGCAGCAGGCGCGCGACCCGCGCCGTGAGCACCGTGGTTTTTCCGGCCCCGGCATTGGCGTCGACAAAGGCCGAGGCTGAGGGATCGGAGGCCGATTGCTGCGCGGCGATCGTTGCCAAATAGGCGGCCGGCTCGGCGCGGCTCATTCCTCGCCCTCCTCGATCCCCCATTCGCGCCGACGCGCCAGGCGGTCGAACTGCGCGTATTTGTTCATGAACTGCGGACGGGGCTGTGAAAGATAGGGGGTCTGCGGATCGTCGAAGGCGGCGATCAGGCGGCGGAAGGCCGCCTCGGCTTCGGAGATGAGCAACCGCGCTTCATCGCCCGAAGCGCCGCTCTCGTCCTTGCCGTCCTCCTTGCGATTGAGGACTTTGAGATAGGCGAGGCCCTCGACTCGGCTCGCGCCGATCCCGTCAAAGCCGCCGGCCTCCAGGATCAGCGCGGCGAGCGGCAGCTGCGGATTGAACTGCGCCTTCATCTGGTCGAATGTCGGCAGGGTTCCGCTCTTGTAGTCGATGATGCGCGCGGCGCCGCTCTCGACGATGACGCGGTCCGCCCGCGCTGACAGCGTGAAGGGCCGCCCCTCGATCGTGAAGACCGCCGCCCCGTCCGCCTCGGGATGACTCGCCGCGCCGCGCGCCCAGAGCGCGCGCTCGAACGCCAAGAACCAGTCGATCGTGTCGTCGAGTCGCGTTCGCCATGGCGCAAGAAACGCAGCGTCCATGCCGTTGCGGTCAGCCTCCTGCGCAAGCAGCGCGTCGAGGCGGGTCCGTGCGTCCGGCCCGTTCGGGTCGATGCGCCCCTTGACGAATCTCTCGAAGGTCTTGTGCAGCACCGTGCCGAAATGCCGGGGCTCTATGGGCAGGCGGGGACGGTCGAGAGACTTGAGGCGCAGAATGCGTCGCGCATAGATGCCGTAGGGATCGCGCAAGAGCGTCTCGATGTCGGTGACCGCGAGCGAGCGCGGGCGCGCGTCGGCCGGCGGCCGGGGCTCGGGCGCCGCCGTCGGCGTCACGGCTGGCGGCCGGTCGGCCTCGTGCGCGAGCGCGGCGAGGCGCTCCGTTTCGTCAGCGTCTTTGAACGCGCCGGCGCTGTTGAGAATATTCTTGAGGCGGACGAGCCAGCGCGAGGGCCTCGCCGGCGCGCCGGCCGAGACGCAGGCGCGAGAAAAGACGACGCTGGGCGCGGCCGCGAGCTGAGCGAAATCGTGCGCCGCAAGACCGATCCGGCGCTCGACCGAGGGCAGGCCGGCCTCCTTGCGCATCCGCCGCGACAGGAAGGCGTCAAGCCGGGGCTCGGCCGGCCACACGCCCTCATTGAGGCCGCCAAGTATGACAAGATCGGCCGATTGCAGGCGCGCCTCGAGGGGGCCGAGTATGGCCAGGCGCGGATGGGACCTGGCGCCGCCGCGAAGATAGGCGCCCGAAATGAGCTGCACGAACGCCTGCGGATAGTCGGCCGGCGCGATGGCCCCGAGGGCCGGGGCCAGCGCGACGATCTCCGACAGGAGCCGCGAGACCGCGTCGCCTTCCTCGCCGCGCCAGAGCCGCGCCGCGTCGCCGGCGCCGTCGGCGGCGATGATCTCCGCCGCCGCAAGATGCGCGTCGATGAGCGCGGCGACGTCGACGGTCTGCGCCCGGGGCCAGAGGGCGGCGGCGCGGCCGAGCGCGGCGAGAAGCGGCGCCAGCGCGGCGTCCCCGCTCTCAAGGCGCGCGGCGAGGACGCTGAAATCGTCCGTCAGCTGAGGGCCGCGCAGGCGACGGTCGAGCCGGCCGATGTCGCGTCCCGGATTGTCGAGTCCGAAACGGGCGAAACCCGAATGGGCGAGCGCAAGAAGCGCGCAAGGGTCGCCGGGCGCGGCGAGCCAGTCGGCGACGAGGCGCAGATAAGTTCCGACGGGAGCGCCTGCGAGCGGCGTTCCGCCCGAATCTTCAACGACGACGCTCCAGCGCCGCATCTTGGCGGCGACGCGGCGGCCAAGATCGCGGTCGGGCGTCACCAGCATTGCAGTCCGCCCGGGCGTCTCCAGCGCCTCGCGGAAAAGGAGAGCGATGGCGGCTGCTTCCGCCTCTTCATGCGCGGCCTCGATGAAGGAGACGCCGGCGAGCGCGCCTGCGAAGCCGGGGTCCGCGCCGCCAGCCGCGCCGACGAGCGCCAGCCAGTCATCGGTGGCGGCGGCCGGGCGCAGCGCCAGGGAGATAAGTCGCGCGCGCGGAGATGGGGCGGCGACGGGCGAACCCGGCCATTGGGACACTTCAGCCGGCATGACGCCGATGGCGCCGAGCGCGGCCTTCACCCCGGCCTGCGGATGGCCGTCATCCATGAGCGTCCAGCCGCGTTCGTCGGCGGCGAGCGTGCGATCGAGACCGGGAAGGACGACGGCGCCCTGGGGCAGCCTGGCGGCGACATGCATGAGGCGGGCGACGGCGGGCATCGAACCCGTCGTGCCGGCGACGATCACCGGCGCCGTTTCCCGCGCGAGGCGCCTGCCGGCGGCGTCGAGCAGGCGCGCGCGCCGCCGCGCCGGATCGTCGAGGTCCTGGTCGGCGAGATAGGCGGGCCAGGCCTCGGTCACGACTTTGAGAAACTCGAGAGATTCCTCCCAGTGCGCGGCGCAGTCCGACGGCGCCAGGGACTTCAGGCGGCCAAAGTCAATCTCTTCCGTGTAGAGACTGTCGAGGAGTCCCGCGATCTCGTCCGCCGCGGCGAGGGCGGCGGGCCAGCTCTCCTGGCCGGGGAAGCGCCGCGCGGCCGCCATGATCAGGCGGGCGAGCACGAGGCGGCGCTCCATGGGCGATGCGGCGGGCGCGAGGTCGGGATCGTCGCCCTCCGGCCCAAGAAGCAGTTCGTCGGCGTCGACGTCGCCAAGGGCGCGGATGCGCGGGAGCAGCGCGGCGCGCCCGCCGGCGGCGAAGGCCTCGCCAAGGGCGCGCGCCGCCCGGCGCGTCGGAACGAAGATCCGCGCCTCCGCAAGGCGGAGGGGATCGGGAAATTCCCTCTGGAGCGCGCCGGCGAGATCCTCGAGGAAGGGGCGGCCGGCGTCGATCGAATAGACGCGCGGCGCGGACTTCGCGAAAAGGCCTCCAGCGCTCATGGACATCCCTGCCTGCCGCCGGCAAGCCGCGCCTCGGCGGCGCGAAAGCCTTCCGGGTCGCCGACATGCATCCAGACGCCCTGATGTTCGAGGCCGAAAAGGCGTCGCGCCTCGGCCGCCTTCTTCCACAGAAGCCGCATGGAAAAAGCCCCCTCCGGCGCGCCGTCGAGCAGCGCGAGATCGAGGATCATCAGGCCTGTGTAATAGTGCTCCGCCGTTTCTGCGGCGCGGAAGTCGATGCGCCCGCCGGGGCCAAGATCGAAATCGCCAGGGGTGTCGAGTCCGCTCGCCCTGTCCTTGCGCGCGAGCAGGAGCAGGGCGTCCATTTTCGCCGCGTCGAAGGTTGCTGCGAGGCGCGCGCAGGCCTCGCCCTCCTCGTCGAGCAGGATGGCGTCGGTGTTCGTGCAGAAGACGATCGGCTCCCGGAGCAGAGGGACAGCTCTCTTCAATCCGCCGCCGGTCTCGAGCAGGTCGCCGCGTTCGTCGGAGATGACGACCTTCGGTCTCTTGCGTCCGGCGAGATGGGCCTCGATGTCGTCGGCGCGATAGTGGACATTGACGACGGCGCGTTCGACTCCGGCCGCCGCGAAGCGGTCGAGCGCGTAGTCGATGAGCGCCTTGCCCGCGACCCTGACCAGCGGCTTTGGCGCGTCGCCTGACAGGGGGCGCATGCGCTTGCCGAGCCCGGCGGCGAGAACCATCGCCGATGACGGCATCTTTGTCATGCCGCGAGATCCGGAAAGGTCCGCGCAAAAAAGCGCCGCACTTCCGCAAGCTCGGGGCGCTGAAGGTCCTTGCGGAAATAGCTCTCGACGCGGGGAAGAAGGCCCTCATATTTCGGCTTGCCGTCGCGCTTCACGAGACGGGCGAAAATGCCGAGGATCTTGGCGTTGCGCTGCGCCGCGAGGACGGCATAGTCGCGGCGGAAGGCGCTTTCGTCAAAATTCCGGCCGGCGCCGGCGCAATAGCGCCCGACCATGCGCAGGGCGAGCCCCTCATCGACGTCGCGGCGCGCGTCCTCGAGCAGCGACACGAGATCATAGGCGGCATGGCCGACAAGGCCATCCTGGAAGTCGATGAGGCCGACGCGGGCGACGCCCTTTCGCTCCGGCATCCACAGGAGATTTTCGGCATGGAAGTCGCGCAGGACCATCAGCGACGGCGGAGAGATCGCCGACAGCGCCTCGCCCCAGGAATCGAAATAGCCGGCGCGCTCGGCGGCGGTCGGGTTCTTGCCCTTGCGGAACGGCCAGTACCAGTCGACGACGAGACCGATTTCGGCCTCGAGCGCGGTGCGGTCATAGGCAAGCATCGTATACTGAGGGCTCTTCGGCGCCGGGGGCGCGGCGGCGCGAAGCGCAAGCAGCACGTCGATCGCGGCGGCGTAGAGCCGCTCCGCCTCGGCGCCCTTTTCGATGGCGCGGGCGAAAAGCTCGTCGCCGAAATCCTCGATGAGGGCGAAGCCGCGCGCCGCGTCCGCAGCATAGATCTCGGGCGCGGCGAGCCCGGCCCCGCGCAGGGCCCCGGCAACGGCCGTGAAGGCGTTGAGATTGGGCCCGGCGAGGCGCGCCATGGCGTTGTAGCCGAGCCTGCGGCGCTCGTCAGGCGAAGCGTCGGGCGGGCAGGAAGCGGTCTCCGCCGCGGGCGGCGCGTTCATGAGGAGCGCGGTGCGGCCGGCGAGTTCGAGGCGCTCATAGCTTCGCGTCGAGGCGTCGCCCGCCAGCGGCGTCGCCCGCGCCTTCCCCCATTCGGTGGTCTTCAGAAAATCGGCGCGCTCATCGGCGCGCGAGGGCATTGTGCTCATCAGCTTTCCATAGGCGATTCCTCAAGGCCTTTCAGCCTCTCGGACCAATCGCCGCCGCCGGCGAGGCGCGCCGTCCGGCCGTCGCCCGACGCATCGAAGCGGATGACCAGCGCGCTTTCGGGCAGCAGGGCGGCGATACGCTCGGGCCATTCGATGATGCAGATGTCGCCGAGCGCGTCCTCGAACCCGAGTTCGGCGACATCCCCGGCGCGTGCGAGGCGGTAGAGGTCGAAATGCCAGAGCGGACCCTTCGGCGTCGCATAGGTCTCGACAAGGGCGAAGGTCGGGCTCGGCGCCCGCTCGCCGGCGAGCGCCGCGATGACGCCGCGCGCGAAGGTGGTCTTGCCGGCGCCGAGCGGTCCCGAGAGACAGACGACATCGCCGCGGCGCAGGCGCGCCGCCAGTGCGGCGCCGAGCGCCGCCGTGGCGGTTTCATCGGCAAGGCGGATTGCGGTCTCGGCCATGAGCCGCCGACAATATCGGCGCGGCGGACCGCGGCAATGGCGCACTTTCCTCAAAGTTGACGCTGTCCTCGGCCGGCCTTTAGGCAAGGGCGGGCATGGACAGAATTCTCATCATCGGCGCCGGGCAGGCGGGCGTGCAGATCGCCGCGAGCCTCCGGCAGGCCGGATTTGACGGCGCCATCGCGCTTGCCGGCGCCGAACCGCAGCCGCCCTATCAGCGCCCGCCGCTGTCGAAGGCCTATCTCCAGGGCGATCTCGACATGGAGCGGCTCTTCCTGCGCGGACCGGATTTCTACGAGAAGAACAATATCGACCTGCGGCTCTCTGCCCGGGTCGAGGAGCTCGATCTGAAGGCCGGGACCGCGCGCCTCTCGACCGGAGAGGCGCTCGCTTTCGACAGGCTCGCCTTTGCGACGGGCGCGCCGCCGCGGCGGCTCGCCATTCCAGGCGCCGATCTCGCGGGCGTCCATTATCTGCGCACCATCGCGGACAGCGACGCGCTCCGCCCCGCTCTCAAGACTGAAGGAACGATCGCCGTCATCGGGGCCGGCTATATCGGGCTCGAAGTCGCGGCTTCGGCGAGCAAGGCCGGACGCGATGTCGTCGTCATCGAGGCGCTCGACCGGCTCCTCGCCCGCGTCGCCGGCAAGGAGGTCTCCGACTATTTCGTCGACCTTCATCGCCGCCATGGCGTCGCCTTCCGCTTCGGCGCGAAAGTCGCCGGATTTGAGGGCGGCGAACGCATCGCGGCGGTCATGCTCGAGGGCGGCGAGCGCGTTCCCTGCAATGCGGCGCTGGTCGGCGTCGGCGCCGTTCCCGAAACGGCGCTCGCCAGGGCCGCGGGCCTTGAAGTTCAAAACGGCATCCTCGTCGATGAGCACGCGCGCGCGGCGCCGACTGTGTGGGCGGCGGGCGATTGCGCGAATTTCCCGTCGAAACTCTACGGCCGGCGCATCCGCCTCGAATCGGCGCCCAACGCCATCGACCAGGCCAAGGTCGCCGCGCTCGACATGGCGGGCAAGCCGGCGAGTTACGATCCCGTGCCGTGGTTCTGGTCGGACCAGTATGACGTGAAGCTCCAGACGGTCGGGCTCTGCGAGGGCGCTGACGAAACGGTCATGCGCGGGGTCCCCGGCGCGACGACGCGGTCGGTCTGGTATCTGAAGAGCGGAAAGCTCATCGCCGTCGACTGCATGAACGACATTCCGGCCTTCGCCATCGGCAAGAAACTGATCGCCGCCGGCGCGACGCCGGACAGGAATCTTCTTGCCGATCCCGGCAAAGACCTTAAATCGCTGGTCGCCTGAGTTTCCCGCCCCGCAAAGGACGTATGCCGAAAATCACCTATATCGAGAAGAACGGAAAAGAGCATGTCGTCGATGCGGCCCTCGGCCTCTCGGTGATGGAGGCGGCGGTGCGCAACATGATCCCCGGCATCGACGCCGATTGCGGCGGCGCCTGCGCCTGCGCGACCTGTCATGTCTATGTCGATCCCGCCTGGGCCGACAAAGTCGGCAAGCCGGAGTCGATGGAGGAGTCGATGCTCGACTTCGCCTATGAGCCGAAGGAGAATTCGCGCCTCTCCTGCCAGATCAAGATCACGGCGGAGCTCGACGGCCTCGTCGTGCGCCTGCCCGAGTTTCAGGGCTGAGCGGCGCCCTGCGGCGTCGCATAGCGAATTCCTATGACAAAAAATGAAGAGGCGCGGTTGATCTGCGCGCGCATCGCGATGACCTTCTGCGGGCCGGAAGCGCCGCCCGGCGCGCGCCGGCCGGCGTCGTGAAGCGCCCTCCGCGACCCGACGTCGCCCTTGAGAGAGAAGGAGCCGCCCGATTGCCCCGGGCGGCTCCATTCCTGCATGGCTCGGCGATTGCTGCGGGCTACCAGCCGCAGGTTTTTCCGGCATTCTGCTCTTTGAGATACGTCATCAGCGGCGCGTAGTATTCAAGAATCGCCGAGCCGTCCATCTGGCGCGAACCGGTGAAGGCTTCGAGCGCGTCGGGCCAGGGCTTGGACGCGCCCATCTCCAGCATGGCGTTGAGCTTCTCGCCCACTTCCTTCGATCCGTAGAAGGAGCAGCGGTGAAGCGGCCCCTGCCAGCCGATCATGTCGCAGGCGGCCTTGTAGAACTGCACCTGCAGGATGGCGGCGAGGAAGTAGCGCGTATAGGGCGTGTTGTTCGGCACGTGATACTTGGCGCCCGGATCGAAGGCGTCGGCCCCCCGCTCCGTCGGCGGACGAATGCCCTGATACTGCGTGCGCAGCTTCCACCAGCCGTCATTATAGGTCTCGGGCGCAAGCTCGCCGGAGAAGACCTGCCAGCGCCATTTGTCGACGATGAGCGCGAAGGGCAGGAACGCGACCTTGTCGAGCGCCTGCGCCATCAGGAGGCCGATATCGGCGGAGGCGTCGGGCGCCTTGTCGAGGAGGCCGATCTGCACGAGATATTCCGGCGTGATCGACAGGGCGATCATGTCGCCGATGGCTTCATGGAAGCCGTCATTGGCGCCGCCGCGATCGAGCGTCGACTGGGCCTTGTAGGCGCGCTGATAGTAATTGTGTCCAAGCTCGTGATGGAGCGTGCGGAAGTCGTCGTCATTGACCTTGGTGCACATCTTGATGCGCAGGTCGTCCTTGTCGTCGATGTCCCAGGCCGAGGCGTGGCAGACGACCTCGCGGCCCTCGGGCTTCACGATCTGCGAGCGCTCCCAGAAGGTCGCCGGCAGCGGGTCGAGCCCGAGCGAGGTGAAGAAGGCTTCCGCCGTCTGCGTCATGCTGACCGGGGTCGCGCCCTTGGCGACGAGAAGCCGGTCGAGATCGACGCCCGTCCCGGCGCCCGCCGGCTTGGCGATGTCGTAGAGCGGCGCCCAGGACTGCGCCCACATATTGCCGAGGAGATCGGCCCGCAGCGGCTGGTCGAGCGGGACAACCTCGTTTCCATATTTGGCGTTGAGTTTGCCGCGGACATAGCAGTGAAGCTCGTCATAGAGGGGCTTCACCTGTCCCCAGAGCCGGTCGGTCTCGGCGGCGAAGGCGTCAGCCGGCATGTCATAGCCCGAGCGCCACATCTGTCCGACGTCTGAATAACCAAGCTCGCGCGCGCCCTCATTGGCGATCTCGACCATGCGCACGTAATCGGCCTTCATGGTCTTCGCGTGGTCGTGCCATTTGGTCCAGACTTCGGCGAGTTTCGCCGGATCGCGCAGCTGGCGCATCAGGATCTCGGTTTCGTCCTGGGGCACGGTCTTGCCCTCGAACTCGATCTTGCCGGTCGAATAGGCGGAGTTGAGGCGCGTCGTGATCTGGGCAAGCTCGTCTGCGGCGCCGGCGCGCGTCGGGGCGGGGAGCACGATCGCCTGGCGGATCTTGTCGAACTTTCGGCGCAGCTCGCCCGGCATTTCAACATCGGCGAACTGCTTCGACTCGTTCGCGAACTCAACCGCCTTCTTGGTCAATTCGGCGCTCATCTCCGCCGCGGCCTTTTCCGTCTCTGGCGTGATGTTGGTCTCCTGCGCCCAGAAGACATTGGCGGCGCGCTCGTTGAGCACGGCCATTTCGGATTCGACCCTGGCGACGAAGGCCTCGACGTCGGCGAGCGCCGGACCGGCGGGCGCCTCAGCGACGGGCGCCGGCGCCGCAGCCTTTTCCTTCTTGCCGCAGCCGGCGACGAGCGCGACCGCAGATACGGACAAAAGCGCCGCCAGCGCGGCGCGCATCGGTTTTTTCATGGAAGACCCCAAATGAGTGAGCAGGACGCAA
>CAYTVQ010000035.1:0-14954 GCA_964441615.1 uncultured Caulobacterales bacterium
TTCACGGCGGCGTCATTGTGCCCTACTCGACTACCACGCGGAAGCGGTAGGAGGCCGTCGAACCCGGCGCCATGGCGCCGCCCGGAACAAGGCGGATGTGCGTCACATTGGGATCGGCGCCGGCGGTTGGCGAATAGACGTAGGTCGCGCCGCTCGTGTTCGAATAGGTGATTGTGCCGAGAGAAAGCGTGCTCGACCCCGCATCGATCGCAACGGGTCCCGAGCCGCCGCCCGCGATATCGGCGTTGAGGAAGCTGACATTGGGCGACAGGGCGTCGGTGATTACGATCGAGCCTGCATCAATGGTTCCAGCGCCGGGATTCGTAAACGAGATGAGATACTCGATGACTGCGCCAGGCGTCGCGAAGGGCGACGTCGTTCCATTGACCGGATCTGATATGACGGTCGCCGTCTTTCCGGCTGACATGGCCCCGTTGACCGTGAGGTCGTCTGACGCCGCGAGCAAATTCTGAACACTCCGCCCGCTGATGGTCGCCGTCGCGCCGCCGGCGGCGATCGTGTTCGTGTAGGAGCCGCTGGCCGCAGCGACGACATTCACCGTTATCGTGCACGTCACGCCAGCCGCAAGGCTCCCGCCCGAAAGACTTAGGGACCCGGCGCCGGCTGCGGCGGTCAAGGTTCCGCCGCAGGTGTTGCTGGCGCCGGGCGGGGTGCGATTCACGAGGCCTGAGGGATAGGTATCCGTCAGCGCGAGCGCGGACATGGCGAGCGTCGGATTGGGATTGGAGAGCGTGAGCGTCATCAGCGACGAGACGCCGGTGGTCACCTGGGCGGGCGTAATGTCCTTTGTCGTCGTAATCTTGCACTCGTTTCCGGAGGAGAGCCCGGTGATTGAGCTTGCCGTGATCGACGCCGAGGCGCCGTTCGAACCCGCGGCCGCGCCATAGCTGATCACGGTGTCAGGATCGGTCGTCGTGTCGATGGTCGTGCCGGCGGCGCCGCCTGTGACGGTTCCCGACGCGCCGAAGGTCGTTGCAACGAATCCGCCGCCGCCTCCGCCGCCCGGACCGTGCGCGCGCGAATTGCCGGTGTCGTTGGAGCCGCCGGCGCCGCCGCGGGCGCGGAGCGTGAGGCTGGCGCCGGACGTATTGGGCGAACTGACCAGAATCGCGCCGCCGCCGCCGCCGCCGCCATTCGCATCGTTGCCGACGGTCGAATTGGCCGCGCCGCCATCGGCGGAGATGGTCCCCGATCCCGTGATCGTCCCGGCGCGGATGATGATGACGCCGCCGCCGGCGGCGCCGCTCGATGCGAGACCGGAGCCTGGCGTTCCCGTGCCGTTGTTGGTCGTGCCGGCGCCGCCGCCGCCGCCCATGACGAGGCGCGTCGCGCCCTGCGCGGCCACGCCCGTGCCGCCATGTCCGCCGGTCTGCGCGCAGCCCGTCGGCGCCGTCGAGCACCAGGCTTGGCCGCCCTGCCCGCCGGTCCCATAGCCGGCGCCGCCGGCGCCGCCCGTATTCTGGTCGTTCGCGCCCGGATTGCCGTCCGTGCCGCCGCCCCCGGCATTGGCGGGCGCCCCGCGCGCATAGCTGCCATTCGCGTAGCCCTCGGCGGCCGTATCGACGAGCGCGCCATTATAAAGCATGTAGCGCGGCGTTCCCGCTATGCCCTCGCCCTTTGAAGCGTTGGCGTTGTTGGTGGCATTGGTACGATAATCGGTATTCGACCCCGACCCGCCGGATAAAGTCCTGCCGCCGCCGCCGCGAAAGCCCATGCCGTCGGCGCTGATCGTTCCGCCCGACATTGAGAGCGTCTCGGCGACGTCGAGCGCCAGCACGCCGCCTGTCTCGCCGTTCCATGAGGCGGGAGAGAGCGTGCCCGACAGCGTCGCATTGATGTATTGGGGCACGCGGATCACCTGGAACCGGCTTTGCCCCGAGGCCGTGAACGCGACGCCCGTCGATGCGGCGATGGTCAGAGTGCCGCCCGTCGTCGGGACGGCGCTGGTCGCGCGCGCATAGGCGAAGTTTCCAGACGAGTTCAGCGCCGTCCAGCCGCTGCCGGGATCGCCATTGACGTTGTCGCCGTAGCGGCTGTTATTGCTGGTGTTGATGGTTGCGTTCTGCATCTGCATGATGAGAACGAGGTCGCCTGGGGCGATCGCCGCCCCGCCGCTGAACCGCGCCGCCCCGAGCGTGACCGACGTGCCGCCGGAGCCGAGGCTCGCGGTCGCCGGCCAGTAGTTGTTGACCGTGCCTGAAATCGTGGCGGAGCCGCTGGCGCCTGCCGTCGCACACTGCGCCGCTTCCGCGCGCGCGCAGAGCAGGGCCAGCGCCGACAGAACGCAGAGCGCCCGGAAGTGAAGCTTCGCCGCCATCAATCTTCTCTTCAGAAAATTCTTGGGGCCGAGTGGTTAAGGAACGACTGATGGGCGCTCCCTTTTGGGACGCCGTGATCCTCGCCCGCAATTGGCACGACCATTGCTCAGGTTGGTCGGCGGGCGCCCAGATCGGGCTTCGCATGGCGGCGACACGAGCGATCATGAATACGAGATTCGGCAGATTTGGCGGGCAGACCCCGGACACGCCATCCGGCGACGGCCTTGGCTCTCTTAACGATGAAATAGCGAGGGGCGCAATTCACATGGAAGAACGAACCATCCTTGGCGCCGGCTGCAGCTTTGAAGGCAAACTCAAGTGCCGCGGCGGCGCCCGAATCGACGGGGATTTTGAAGGCGAAATCCTTGCGGACGAAGCCCTGATCATCGGCAAGGACTCGACGGTCACTGCCGATCTCAACGTGCCGGAGCTTCATGCGAGCGGCGCCGTCAAGGGCAACGTCATCGCGATGAAAAAGGTCGTGCTGGCGCCGACCGCTCATATCCACGGAGACCTCAGAACGCCCAGCCTCATCATCCAGGAAGGCGCCCGGATAAAGGGCCATATTGACGTGGGTCCGATCCGTGAGGACGTCCCGTCGGATGACGCCGCGACGACGGCGGACCGCGCTTAGACGGACGTGCGCTCGGGCCTGACCGGAGCGGCTGGAGTTGCCAGGCTTCAGACGTCCGTGGAGGCAAGCCTGAATGACCATGCGCAAGAGCGCCCCCACTGACGCCGCCGGGTCGAGAGCGGCTGACGAGCGCGATCGTGAGCGGAAGGAAGCCGGAGGCCGCCGCCAGCCGCGGGCGGTCTGCCGAGGACGGCGAGGACTTGGCTAGCTGCGCGCTCAGGGCGCTCGGCGCTAGAGGATTGAAGGACCGCTGGTCAAGACCGAAGAAACTGCGCAAGCCGAGGCCGGCGCAAAACCGTCAACCAGATCACGTTCTGGGAATTGCTGGGCTAGAGCAGCTCCACGTCGCTGACCCCATCGACAGCCTTTAGCGCCCCGCGCATGGCCGGCGTGCAGGCTGCCGGTTCCGACAGCGCGATCTCGACTTCGCGGCCCGACGGAGGAAGCTTCAGCGACAGCACCACGCGGCCGCCCTCCTGACGGCTCGCAGGTTTGACCGCCGCAAGGCGGCGCCTGACGCCGTCGAGCGCCTCGGGACCGGAGAGCGCGATGCGCAGAAGCGAGGTCGTCTGCGCCGCCGCAGCGTCGAGGCGGCGCACGCTCTCGCAGGTGAAGCGCACCTCGCCGTCGCGGTCCTCGGCGGTGAGAGCGAGGAGAACGAGCGTGCCGGGCTCCAGCAGATCGCGCGACGCCGCCAATGTCTCCGAGAACACCGTCATCTCGAAGTCGGTCGCGGCGTCCGAGCACTCGACCCAGGCGAAGGGCTTGCCGGTCTTTGACCTCCGCATGCGGACGCCGCGGATGACCGCGGCGACCGAGACGGCGACGCGCGTCCCGAAGGCGCGCTCGCGCGCCTCTGCGGCGGTGACGACATTGAGCCGCCTCAGCTCCTTCGCATAGTCATCGAGCGGGTGGCCGCTCAGATAGAAGCCGAGGGCGATGCGCTCCTCATTGAGCCGCTCGAGCGGCGGCCATTCGTCCGCCGCCGGGATTCGCAGCGGCTCCAGCGCAGCCCCGCCGCCGAGTTCGAAGAGCCCGACCTGCGCGCTCTCTTTGTCTTCGCGTGTCTGCGCCGAATAGCGGACAAGGAGATCGACAGAAGCGAGCGTCGCGGCGCGACTGCGGCCGAGCCCGTCAAGCGCGCCGGCGCGCGCGAGATTCTCGAGCGCCCGCTTGCCGACGGCCTTGAGATCGATCCGCTCGGCGAAATCGTGAAGATCCCGGAAAGGCCCGCGGGCGCGCCGTTCGCCCTCGATGAGGCCCATTGCGCCCTCGCCCACATTCTTGACCGCCGACAGCGCATAGAGAACGGCCCCATCGGGCGCGACGGCGAAATCTGCGTCAGAATAATTGACATGAGGCGGCCTGACGGCGACGCCGCTCGCTTTTGCTTCGGCCAGAAACATGGCGAGCTTGTCGGTGTTCGAGCGGTCGAGCGACATCGACGCTGCGAAGAAAGCCGGCGCGTGGTTTGCTTTGAGATAGGCTGTCTGATAGGCGATATAGGCATAGCAGGCGGCGTGACTCTTGTTGAAGCCGTAGCCCGCAAATTTCTCGACCAGCTCGAATATGGCGTTCGCCTTGGCGGGTTCGACGCCATTTCTCGCAGCGCCGTCTATGAAGCGTGCGCGCTGGCGGTCCATCTCCGCCTTGTCCTTCTTGCCCATGGCGCGGCGCAGGAGATCGGCCTCTCCGAGCGAATAGCCGGAGAGAATCTGCGCGATCTGCATCACCTGCTCCTGATAGATGATGACGCCGTAAGTTTCCTTCAGACAGGCCTCGAGCTTCGGATGGAGATAGTCAGGAGCGGCGCGACCCTGCTTTCTCTCGATATAGGTCGGTATGTTCTCCATCGGGCCCGGCCGATACAGCGAAACCAGCGCGATGATGTCTTCGAGCGTGTCCGGCTTCATGGCCCGGAGCGCCGAACGCATGCCCGCGCTTTCGAGCTGGAACACCCCGACAGTCGCGCCCTCGCCTAACATTTCGTAGGTCCGCGCGTCGTCAATCGGGAGTGCATCGGCGTCGAGTTCGGCGCCGGCGGCTCGGGCGAACCGCACCGCCCTGGCGATCACGGTCAGGGTCTTGAGGCCCAGAAAATCGAATTTCACAAGGCCTGCCGATTCAACCCACTTCATGTTGAACTGCGTCGCCGGCATGTCCGAGCGCGGATCGAGATAAAGAGGCGAGAGCTCAGCCAGCGGACGATCGCCAATGACGACGCCGGCCGCATGGGTTGAAGCGTGGCGGTAGAGACCCTCGAGCCTTAGCGCCGTTTCGAGGAGGGCCTTCACGGTCTCGTCGCGATCGCACTCCTCCCGAAGGCGCGGCTCGGTCTCGAGCGCCTTCTCGAGCGTCACCGGATCGGCCGGGTTGTTAGGCACCAGCTTGCACAGGCGATCGACCTGTCCATAGGGCATGCCCTGCACGCGCCCGACATCGCGCAGCACCGCGCGCGCCTGCAGCTTGCCGAAGGTGATGATCTGCGCGACGCGGTCGGCGCCGTATTTCCGCTGCACATAGCGGATGACCTCGTCGCGTCGGTCCTGACAGAAATCGATGTCGAAGTCGGGCATCGACACGCGTTCGGGATTGAGGAAGCGCTCGAACAGGAGACCGAACCGCAGCGGGTCGAGATCGGTGATGGTGAGCGCCCAGGCGACGAGCGAACCTGCGCCCGAACCTCGTCCCGGCCCCACTGGGATCCCCTGCGCCTTTGACCACTGAATGAAGTCAGCGACGATAAGGAAATAGCCGGGGAAACCCATCCGGTTGATGACTGCGAGCTCGTGCTTCAGCCGCTCCTCGTAAGCCTCGCGCGGCGCGGCGCGCGGTCCGCGCGCGAGCCGCTGCGCGAGCCCTTGGCGCGCCTGGCGTTCGAGCTCTTCCGATTCAGCCGCCGCCTCGCCCGAGACGAACCGCGGCAGGATCGGGCTTCGCGTTCTGGGCCGGAAGGCGCAGCGCCGGGCGATCTCGACCGTCGCGGCGATCGCTTCCGGGAGATCAGAAAAGAGCTCCGCCATCTCCGCAGCTGATTTGAAATAGTGGTCGGGCGTCACCCGCCGGCGGTCTTCCTGATGCACATAGGCGCCTTCGGCGATGCACAAAAGCGCGTCATGCGCCCCGTAATCGGCGCGCGCCGCGAAGAACGGCTCGTTGGTCGCGACGATGGGAAGCTCGCGGGCATAGGCGAGCTCGACGAGCTCGGCCTCCGCTGAAGGACGTCCCTCATGGCGCTGGAGTTCGACGTAGAGTCGCCCCGGAAACAGCGCCGCAAGACGCGCGACGAGGGCCGCCGCATCGCCGGCGCGCCCGCCGCGCAGCAGGCGATCGACCGGGCCGTCGAAGCCGCCCGTGAGGCAGATGAGCCCTTCCGAGGCGCCGTCGAGCCACGAAAGATCCGCACAAGGTCCGTCGTCGCGAACCGAGCGCAGGAATGCGGCGCTCGTCAGCTTCATGAGGTTCGCATAGCCGGCCGCCGACTGCGCAAGCAGCACGAGCGCAGGGGCGCGCGCCAGCTTCGGCTCGATCTCGGCGAGCGCAGGAATTTCGAACGCCTGCTGGAGCCCGGTGATCGGCTGCACCCCGGCCCTGGCAAGGGTCTCAGACGCCTCGAGTGCGCCGAATAGATTGTTGGTGTCGGTGACCGCGACCGCCGGCATCCCGGCGTCGAGGCAGAGCGACTTCAGCCGCGAGATCGGAATCGCTCCCTCAGAGAGCGAGTAGGCCGAATGCACGTGGAGATGGATGAAGCCGCTCACTCGCCCTCAAACGCCGAGCACCGCTCCCCAGAGCTGGAAAGCCGCAATCGCCACGATCAATAGGCCGAGTCCGAGCCCGTCCTTCAATGCGCTGTTTTCCATAGCTTGCTCCCTGCTGGACCTTGTTCGCTTTTTGTTCTATTCCTGTTTTGTTCCCTTGTCCAGCCCTCCAGCAACGTCAAAGACGCGCCGTATCATTCCGCGGGAAATCCGCTAGGTTCCGCGCCCGCCCGAACGGAGACTGAAATGCCGGATCTCATTCGCCTCATCGACGTGGACAAAAGCTACACGCGCGGAAAGGAGCGGATCGCAATCTTCGACCGCCTCAACATGCACATCCCCGCGGGCGACTTCATCGCCATCATGGGCCCTTCGGGCTCGGGCAAGACTACGCTTCTCAACCTCCTCGGCGGCACCGACCGTCCCGACAAGGGAACAATCGAGTTTGACGGCAACCGCATAGACAATCTCAAGGAGAACGAACTCGCGCGCTGGCGGGCCTCCAATGTCGGATTCATCTTCCAGTTCTACAATCTGATGCCGATCCTGACGGCGGCGCAGAACGTCGAACTTCCCCTCATGCTGACGCGGCTCCCGACGCAGAAGCGGCGGGACAATGTGGCGACGGCTCTCAAGGTCGTCGGACTTGAGGACCGCGCGAGGCACCGCCCCCGCGAACTTTCGGGCGGTCAGCAGCAGCGCGTCGCCATCGCAAGAGCGATCGTGGCCGATCCGAAGCTCCTACTCTGCGACGAGCCGACCGGCGATCTCGATCGCGCGACGGCTGATGAAATCCTCGGCACGCTTCAGCTTTTGAACCGGCAGCTGGGCAAGACCATCATCATGGTCACGCACGATGCGGCGGCGGCGAAGTTCGCCAAGCGCACGCTGCACCTCGACAAGGGCAAGTTCAACGAACAGGAGCTTGCGGCGTGAACGAACTCGTCCTCATGCGAAAGAATCTCTTCCGCAAGCCGGTGCGCACGACCCTTCTGATCGTCTCGATCCTGATCGCTTTCCTCATCTATGCGGTGATGGCGAGCTTCACGAAGTCGATCTCCGATTTCAACACCAAACCGAACCGGCTCGTGACCCTGAGCAAGATCAACTTCACCGAATCCCTCCCCATCGCTCACTATGACAAGATCGCGCGGATGGAAGGCGTTGCGGCGGCGACCCACATGAACTGGTTCGGCGGCTATTATCAGGACCCGGTAAAGGGCTTCATGCCGGTCTTCGCCGTCGATCCCGAAACCTATTACGAGGTCTACAAGGAGGACTTGCCGCTGTCGGAGGAAGTCAGGACCGCCTTCTTCAAGGAGCGCACGGCGATGCTTGCGGCCGAACCGGTCGCCAAGCAGTGGGGCTGGAAGATCGGCCAGAAGATTCCGCTGAACAGCAACATCTTCAGCCAGGCCGACGGCTCTCGGGTGTGGGATTTTACGCTTGTTGGAACGATCCCGACGCCGGCCGGGAGTTCCCAGACCGGCGCCGTGCTCATCCATTATGACTATTTCAACGAGACCATTACTTTCGGGCGCGACCGCATCGGCTGGATTCCGTTTCTGACGACCACGGCGGAAGTCAATGACAAGGTGATCGCGGCGGTCGACGCCCGCTTCGCGAACTCGTCCGATGAAACGAAAACCGCCGACGAGGAAACATTCAACAAGTCCTTTGCGGCGCAGCTCGGCAATATCGCCCTCGTCGTCACGCTGGTCGTTGGCGCCGCCTTCGCAGCCATTCTCCTCATCGTCGGCACAACCATGACCCTCGCCGTCCGCGAGCGCACCAGGGAGCTTGGCGTCATGAAGACCCTCGGCTTCTCGTCGGGGAGCATCCTGCGCATGGTGCTCGGTGAATCTCTGCTGCTCGCCTTCTTGGGCGCAGGCCTTGGCCTTTTAGCGGCGATCGGAATCATGAGCGCCATCGGCGCGATGCCGAATGGGCCGCCGCTGCATTTCGCGCCGGCGGTCCTCTGGCAGTCGGCGCTGATGGCGGCTGCGCTCGGCCTCGTGACCGGCGCTCTGCCGGCGCTCGCCGCCTATCGCATGCGCATCGTCGATGCGCTGAGCAGAAAGTAGGCCGGACGTGACCTCCCTCTTCAATCAGATCGCTACAATCACCGCGCTCAATATCCGCTCGATCCCGCAGCGGGCCTGGATGTCGATCGCGACGGTCGTCGCCGTGGCGCTCGCGATCACCGTCCTCCTCTTCTTCCTCGCCCTGTCGAACGGCCTCTCGAAGACGGTTGAGGGATCAGGCGCCGACGATATCGCCATCGTGCTGCGCGAAGGCTCGAACGCGGAGCTGAACAGCGTCGTCTCGAAGGATCAGCTCAATATTCTCGCGACCGGGCCCGGCGTCCTTCAGCGCGGCGGCGCGCCAGCGCTATCCGGCGAGCTTCTGGTGATCGTGGATGGCGTCAAGCGCTCGACCGGCACGGCCGCCAACATGCCCTTCCGCGGCATCAGCGCCGACGGCGTCTCGCTGCGGCGCGCCGTGCGCATCAGCGAGGGGCGGATGTTCACGCCGGGCACCAACGAGATTGTGGTCGGCGCGGGACTCCTGCGCGAGTTCGCCGGCTTTGAATTCGGCAAGTCCATCCGCCTGCGCGGCTCGGAATGGACGGTCGTCGGCGTGTTCGAGGCGCCAGGCACGGTGTTTGAATCCGAGCTGTGGGCCGACATCGCGGTGACCCAGAGCCTCTTTGACCGGCCCAACGTGTTCCAGACCATGCGCGTGGCGCTGAATTCGGCCGCCGACATGGCGGCGTTCAAGGATTGGAGCAAGGGCGACGCGCGTCTCAAAGGTCTTGAAGTGCTCTCCGAGCGGGAGTTCTACGCCAAGCAGGCCTCGCAATCCTCCGGCGGATTCAAGTTCATCGCCTGGGCGCTCGGGCTGATGATGGCGATCGGCGCCCTCGCCGGAGCCATGAACACGATGTACTCCTCGGTCGCGGCGCGCTCGACCGAAATCGCGACATTGCGCATCATCGGCTTCTCCGGCGTCGCCGCCTTCATGGGCACGCTCATCGAGGCCCTCATCCTCTCCGCTCTCGGCGGGCTCCTCGGACTTCTGCTCGCCTTCCTCTTCTTTCAGGGACGCACGACATCGACTCTCGCCAACAGCAGCTTCACGCAGCTCGTGTTCAAATTCGAACTGTCGACGGCTCTGGTGGTTTCAGCGATCGCACTCGCGCTCGTGATCGGGCTCCTCGGCGGCCTCTTTCCCGGCGTGCGCGCCGCGCGACAGAAGCCGCTGCTGGAACTCGCCGGATGAGCAGTTGCGTCCCGCCCGGGTCTTTGCTCTAGTCGTTGAGACCGGTTGAGGCGTCCGCATGAATTTCTTGCCTGCCCTGCTCCTCCTCATCACGCCGGAGGCGGCCGCGCCGGCGGTCGGGACCGCCGCTCCCGATCGCACTTATGAGGCCTGCACGGCGCTGGTGCTGAAGGACGCGAAGGCGGGACGCGAATTCGCCGCCCGCTGGGTCGCCGAGGCCGGCGGACCCCAGGCTCAGCATTGTCTGGCGGTCGGCGACCTGCGCGCAGGCTTCCCGAGAATCGCCGCCATCCGCCTCGAAGAGCTATCGGAGCGGACCGACGCCGGCGACAATATCATTCGTGCACGAATTTTATCTCAGGCCGCCCTCGCCTGGCTCGAAGGCGGCGAGATCGCGGAAGCCGCCCGCGCCATCGAGACCGCCTTCGCCATGGCGCCGGACGACAGAGAACTTTTTCTTCCGGCGGCGCGCGTCTATGCGGCGGAAGAAAAGCGCCAGGCGACGATCGATGCGGTGACGACGGCCGAAGACCGCGGCATGGCGACGTCGGAGGGCTATGTGCTGCGCGGCCGCGCCTATTTTGTTCTGACCAAGTACCGGGAGGCGGCGGACGATGTGGTCGCGGCCCTCAAGCTCGATCCCCTCAATGTCGATGCTCTCGTCCTGCGCGGCGATCTCGCCCAGCAGGGGGTCGACATCCGAGCGGATTATTCGAAGGCGCTCAGCGGTCGCCGCAAGAAATCCTGACGCCGCGTCTCACGCCACTGTGAAAATACGTCAGAAGACAGCGAGCGCGGGTCCGCCGTAATTTCGCCTTCGACGGCGGTTCGCCCCTACTCCGCCGTCCTCCGTCGATCTCCCCTCTAGATGGACGGATCCGTTGCGCCAGTTTCAGTCAGGCGCGAAAGGCCGCCGGCGACTGCCCATCGTCGGCGGCCTTTCTTTCCCCAGTTGGCGAATCGCCGCTTCCATGCGCCGTCGAATAGCGTGAGCATGAGACGCTGCGCCGATTCATGTTTCGTTAAGAGTTGAAGCGCGTCATCGGCGCGATCTCGAAACGAGGGGCCTCGACTTATGACCGGTACCGGCGCCGAAACCGCGGCTGCGCGTCAGCCGGTGCTCGACCTTCAGGAGATCGCGCGCTCGGCGGATCTGACGCCGCGGAGGCGCCGGACCGGGCCTTCCCGGGCAGCGCGCCTCCAACTGATCGACGTGCTGTCGCGCTGGGGCGGGGGCGGGCTCGCGCTCATCGCTGGCGCGACCATCTTTTCGTCGATTTTCATCGGCCGCGCCTACCCAATGCGCGCGGCGGTGTGGACGGCGACGGTGCTTGGCGCGCTCTTTGTGGCGCGCCGCCTGCTCAAGGGTTTTCGCACGGGAGCGCGCAGCGCCGCGCGTCCATTCCGCTGGCGGGCAAATTACACGGCCGCCGTCAGTGTTCTAAGCGCTGCTTTCGGCGCGGGCGCCGTCACCGCCCTCCCGGCGGGCGCGCCTCACGATCTCGCCTATCAGACGCTGGCGCTTCTCATCGCCGCCAGTTTCGGGGCCGGCATCATTCACGCCGCCCACGGCCGGACCGCGATCGCCGCGAGCCTGCCAGCGGCCGCGTTCATTTTCCTGGGGGCCTGGCGGGTCGGCGGCGCCGGAGCCGCGCTTTATGGCGTGGGGTCGGCAATTGCCACCGGAGCGCTCGCCCTCTTCTTTTTCCATTACTTCCTGCGCCAGCGGGCGGTCCGCAAATTCCCGCGCTCGACCTTTGTGCGTCGCGAGATCGGCAGCAGGGGTCCGACGCCGGTCGTTATCGCCGGCCCGGCCGCCCGCGCCTCCTGACATAACGCCAAATTCCTTAGACTTGGCGGCCTCCAGCAGGCTAAAGACGCCGCAAAATCAGCGGTTCTGACCGTCCGCGCGCGGGCTCCGAGGCCCCTCGCGGCTTCGAGCGCCGCGCAAGATGGCTTGGAGGAATCATGCCCGAAGGTTTTCAGTCGCAAGTCGATGAGGCTGTCCTGCAGAAGGTGACCGCGCTCGCCGTCAAGGAGAAGGTCGGCGACTTCGATGGCAAGGGGGAACCGACGGCGGCGTTCTTGAGCTTCGTCAGCCAGCTTGTGCGCTTTGCGACCGGCGAGGACCGGATCTGGGAGGACCCGCGCGAACTTCTCGCCCGCGCCGCCGCCGCCTGGAATGCGGGCGCGATCCGCAAATCAGGCGAGCACCTCGTCAGGCTCTCGCTGAACGAGGCGCAGAACTGGCGCGACAGCCGCCTCGTCCTCGATATCGTGACTGACGACCGCCCTTTCCTGGTCGACTCGATCACCGCCGCTCTGGCCGAGGCGGGCAAGCCTGTCTCCTTCTTCGTCAACGCGGTCGTCAATGTCGAGCGCGACGACAAGGGCAAACGCAAAGCCGCGAGCAGCGAAAGCCGCCGCGAGTCGGTCATCCATGCGGAAATGGATCCCCCGCTCAACGACGCGGAAATGGAAAGGCTCCAAGCGGAGCTGACGCGGGTTCTCAACGACATCGCCGCGGCCGTCGATGGCTGGGAAGACATGCGCGCGCGGCTCGGGGCCTGCATCGCCCAGCTCGAACGCGCCCGGCCCGAGGGCGTCTCCCGCGACGATCACGCCGAAGCCGTCGCTTTCCTCAAATGGCTCTGGGACAACCGCTTCGCCTTCCTCGGCGTCCGCCGCTACCGCTACGCCGTGAAGGGCGGCAAGGTCCAGTTTGAACATGATCCGAGCGGCGATCTCGGCATCCTCAAGGACCCGAAGCGCCGTGTCATGAAGGAGACTTTCTCCGGAGACGGACATTTGTCGCCTGCGGTTGAAGAGTTCATGCGCTCGGGCGAGCCGGTCCTGGTCGCCAAGGCGAACGCGAAATCGCTGGTTCACCGCCGCGCCTATATGGACTATGTCGGCGTCAAGACCTACGGACCCGACGGCCGCACCAATGGCGAAGACCGTTTCGTTGGTCTTTTCACCTCTGAAGCCTATAACCGTCCGGCCTCGGACATTCCTTTGCTCCGGGCAAAAGAGAGGCGGGTGGTCGAGGCGTCCGGATTCCCGCCTGGCGGCCACAACGAAAAATCGCTTCTGAACATTCTCGAGACCTTCCCGCGCGACGAGATGTTCCAGCTCGATCTCGAAACGCTCAAGGAGACGGCGCTCAACATACTGCGGCTCTACAAGCGGCCGCGCCCGAAGCTCTTCCTGCGCCGCGATCGCTTCGACCGGTTCATATCCGTGCTCGTCTATGTGCCGCGCGACCGATACAATTCCGATCTGCGCGAGGCGGTCGGCGCCTTTCTGGCGAAGTCGTTCAATGGCCGGGTCTCCGCCTATTATCCCTGGTTCGGCGAAGCGGCGCTCGTGCGCACGCATTATATCATCGGCATCGATCCCGGCGCGCCGCAGGGGCCTGGCGTCGCTGAACTGAACAAGGAGCTCCGCCGACTGTGCCGGAGTTGGGGAGACGATCTTCTCGACGCTCTGCGCGCGGCCCATGCCGGCGCGCTCCCCCCGGCCTTGACCGCCCGCTACAGCGCGGCTTTTGACGCGGCCTATCGCGAAGACTACGGCGCAGAGGAAGCGCTGATCGACATCGCCGCCATGGAAAGTCTCGGCGGGCGGAAATTCGGTCTCAGGGTCTTCCGCAAGCCGGGCGACCGGGCGAGCGCCGCGCATATCAAAATCTACAGCCGCAGCGGCCCCATGCGCCTTGCGAGCCTCATCCCGACGCTCGAAAATCTCGGCCTCAGCGCCATTCACGAGGCCGGCTATGATATTCGGCCGGAAGGCGACCAGCGCACCTGGCTCCACGACTTCGTGGCCGAAGAGAAGCTTGGCCGCGACATCGACGTCGATGGCGTGAAAGCCAATCTCGAAGAGGCGATGACAGCGGTCCTTGAGGGGCGCGCCGAGGATGACGGCTTCAATGCGCTGGTCGCCGACGCCGGCCTCAGCTGGCGCGAGGCCTGGGCGTTGCGCGCCGCCGCGAAGTTTCTGCTGCAGGCGGGCATCCAGTTTTCACAGAAATACATCGAGGAAGCGCTCGCCAAGCATCCCATGATCGCGCGCGAGCTGATTGCGGTCTTTCACGCGCGCTTCAATCCGGCGGGCCCGAAGGACGCCGACAAGCGTCGCGAGGAAACCGCCAGGGCGGAAGCGAAAGTGCTCGCGAGCCTCGAAACGGTTCAGAGCCTCGATGAAGACCGCATCATGCGGCGATTCCTCAATTTCTTCGGCGCTGTTCTGCGAACGAACTATTATCAGCGGGAGCTCGACGGCGACGCGAAGAGCTACATCTCGTTCAAGATCGATTCGGGCAAGATCGAGGGCCTGCCCGAGCCGCGCCCCTATCGCGAGATCTTCGTCTGCGGTCCGCGCGTGGATGGCGTCCATTTGCGCTTCGGCCCGGTGTCGCGCGGCGGTCTTCGCTGGTCGGACCGGCGCGAGGATTATCGCACCGAGGTCTTGAGCCTCGTCAAGGCGCAGCGCGTGAAGAACGCCGTCATTGTCCCGACGGGATCAAAAGGCGGCTTCTACCCGAAGCAGATTCCAGTCGGCGGCGACCGCAACGCCATCTTCGAAGAAGGCCGCGAGGCCTACAAGATCTTCATTCGCGGCCTTCTCGATCTCACCGACAATATCGTCGGCGGCAAGGTGAAGGCGCCGCCGAGCATGGTGATGTGGGACGATCCCGATCCCTATCTCGTCGTCGCGGCCGACAAGGGGACGGCGACCTTCTCCGACACCGCCAACGCCATCTCCGCGGATTACGGATTCTGGCTCGGCGACGCGTTCGCGTCAGGCGGCTCGGTCGGCTACGACCACAAGGTCATGGGCATAACCGCGCGCGGCGCGTGGGAGGCGGTCAAGCGCCATTTCCGCGAGATGGGCAAGGATATCCAGAAAGAGCCCTTTACGGTCGTCGGCGTCGGC
>CAYTVQ010000036.1:0-14709 GCA_964441615.1 uncultured Caulobacterales bacterium
CGCGCCTGCTTGGCCGAGCCGCCGGCCGAATCGCCCTCGACGATGAAGAGTTCGGATTTCGCAGGGTCCCGCTCCTGGCAGTCGGCAAGTTTGCCGGGGAGCGAGGAAATATCGAGCGCGGATTTGCGTCGCGTCAGCTCTCGCGCCTTGCGCGCTGCTTCGCGCGCGGCGGCGGCCTCGACGATCTTCTGGACGATTTTTCGCGCCTCGCCCGGGTTTTCCTCGAACCATGCGCCAAGCTTCTCGGCGACGACGCCCTCGACAACGGGACGGACTTCCGAAGAAACCAGCTTGTCTTTCGTCTGTGAGCTGAACTTTGGATCCGGCGCCTTGACGGAAAGCACGCAGGTCAAGCCCTCTCGTGCGTCGTCGCCTGTGAGAGCGACCTTTTCCTTCTTCGCCGCTCCGGATTCCCCGGCATAGCTGTTGACAATGCGCGTGAGCGCAGCGCGGTAGCCGGCAAGGTGTGTGCCGCCGTCTTTCTGCGGAATGTTGTTGGTAAAGCACAGGACCTTCTCGTGGTATCCGTCGTTCCACCACATCGAAACATCGACGGTCACGCCGTCGCGTTCAGTCCGGAAGGCGATCGGGGTCTCTATCAGCGGCGTCTTCGAGGAATCGAGGTATCTGACAAAAGCCTCAAGGCCGCCTTCATAGGAAAGCGTCTGCTCCTTCGCTTCGATGTGGCGCTCGTCGCGCAGGCGGATGACCACGCCGGAATTCAGAAAGGCCAGCTCGCGCAGGCGGTGCTCCAGAGTGTCGAAGTCGAATTCTGTCTTCGAGAATGTCTCCCTCGATGGCAGAAAAGTCACCTCCGTGCCTTTGCGGTCGGAGGGGCCGACTATTTTCAGCGGGGCTTCGGGGACACCCATGCGGAAGCGCATGTGATGCTCCTTGCCGCCGCGCCAGATACGAAGGTCGAGCCATTCGGACAGGGCGTTCACAACTGACACCCCGACGCCGTGCAGACCCCCAGACACCTTGTACGAATTCTGGTCGAATTTCCCGCCAGCATGCAGTTGGGTCATGATGACTTCGGCGGCGGACACTCCCTCGGTCGGATGGATGTCAGTCGGCACGCCGCGCCCATTGTCGCGCACGGTGCAGGAGCCGTCAGCATTCAGGAGGACCTCGACCAGGTCGGCATGGCCGGCCAGCGCCTCGTCGATCGAATTATCGACGACCTCATAGACCATGTGGTGAAGACCGGACCCGTCGTCCGTATCCCCGATATACATGCCGGGGCGCTTGCGGACCGCATCAAGACCCTTGAGGACCTTGATCGAGTGGGCGCCGTATTCCTCGTCCTTGGCGATTGCAGTCATCTGTCAGCTGATCTCTTCTACTCTGACGCCGCCGGGCTCGACGGCGAATCCTATTGCCCTTCCACGCCAACCGTCGAAGAGCGACCTGTCAGTACCGGTCATGAGAACCTGAAACTTGAGGCGATCCAATATGTCGAACAGCGCCTCGCGGCGCGCGCCGTCGAGATGAGCCGCAATTTCGTCGAGGAGCAGCACGAGCGGGGCAGGCGCCCCCGAAAGTCGCGAAGTAAGACTAAGCGCGCGCGCATTGGCGAGGACAAGGCCGATCAGCAGCGCTTTCTGCTCGCCGGTCGAGCATAGGCGCGCGGGCACGCCCTTGACGCGGTGGACGACCAGGATGTCGCTCCTGTGGGGACCGAGCGTCGCCCTCCCGGCTTCAGCATCGATGCGGCGCAGCGTCTTGAGGCGGGCCATGAATTCTTGTTCGACATCGGCGGCGGGGCTGCCGTCGAGCGCCGTTTCGAGATCGCCTTCCAGAGAGAGATCTGCACACGGAAAAGCGTCATTCGCGCCCGAAACTTCGGCGGCGGCCAGGGCGCTAGAGGTTTCGCGACGACCGGCGGCGATGGCGACTCCGGCCTCGGCCATTCGCGCTTCTAGCGCCGAGAGCCAAGCTTCATCGCGGGAGCCTTGTTCGAGCAGCGCCTGGCGCTGGCGCATGGCGGTTTCATACTCAGCGCCGGCGCGCGCGTGAGCAGGATCTCGCGCATGCGCCATTCGATCGAGGAATCGCCGACGTTCGCCAGCGCCCTCAACAAAGAGCCGATCCTGCGCAGGCGTCAGCCATATGAGACGCACGAGATCGGAAAAAGAGCCGGGCCCCGGAGCGGGCTGCCGGTCGATTCGGCATTGCCGGCGGTCCGGCGCCGCCGCCGACGCTCCTACGCCGACCTGCCGCAGGTCTCCGTCACACTGAATTTCGGCGGAGACAGCCCAGCCTCCCGGTCCATCGAGGCGCGGCAACTCGCTAAGCTGCGCGCTGCGCAGACCTCGGCCGGGGCCGATCAGCGAGAGCGCCTCTAGAATATTTGTCTTGCCCGAGCCGTTCGGCCCGAAAAAACAGGCGGGACGCGCATCGAGGCGAATTTCCGCGCTGGCGTACGAACGAAAATCAGCAAGCATGACCCGCGTGAAATGCGCCGACGCCGCTGACGCGGTTCGGTCAAGTCTTTCGGCTCTAATCGCAGCAGTCGCCACGTCGTTCACTTTCGAATCCAGCCTGGACGCCAGCGAAGCAATCGCGCCCGCGCAGCTCCGGCGCGGTCATTGTCGTCGCTAGTCCCTGCGCCGCTCAAACCCTTAGCGGCATAAGCACATAGAGCGCGCGTTCGTCTTCCTCATCGACGATCACCGTCGGCGAGGCCGGGTCAGCGAGACGAAACGTCGTCGTCTCGCCCTCAATCTGGGTCGCTACATCAAGAAGGTACCGCGCGTTGAAACCGATCTCCAATGGATCGCCGCCGTAATCGACAGAGAGCTCCTCCATGGCGCTGCCGGCCTCCGGATTGTTGACGGTCAGGCGCAGGCGATCGGTCGATAGAGCGAGCTTGATCGAGCGTGTGCGATCCGCCGACACGGTCGACACACGGTCCACCGCAGCAGAAAAGTCCTTCGTATCGACTTTCAGGAGGCTCTTGTTCGATTTCGGGATGACACGTTCGTAATCGGGGAAGGTTCCGTCTATCAGCTTTGACGTAAGCCGGCCCGGCCCGAAGCCGAAGCGGATCTTGGCGGCGGAGACGGCGACTTCAACCATCTCGTCGGCGTCGGCGAGGAGACGGCCAAGTTCGGCGACGGCTTTTCGGGGAACGATGACGCCAGGCATGTCTTCGGCCCCAGCCGACAGCGCGGCGTCGAGGCGCGCCAGGCGATGGCCGTCGGTTGCAGCGGCGCGGAGCGCTTTTCGTCCGCCTTCGGAATAGACATGGAGGTAGACGCCGTTGAGATAATAGCGGGTCTCCTCCTGCGACATCGCAAAACGCGTCTTGGCGAAGATTCGATTCAGTTCGACCGCCGGCATCGAAAAGCGCACATCAAGATCGTCAGACGTCAGAGTCGGAAAATCCTCATCCGGCAGAACCGCGAGCGAGCCCTCGTAGCGCCCCGCCGTGATTTGCAGCCGGTTTTCGTCCTGGACGAGTTGAAGGCGAACCTGTGCGCCATCGGGGAGCTTTCTGACGATGTCGTGCAGCATCACGGCCGACGCCGTGGCCGCGCCCTTGGCGGCGACATCGGCCGGCGCCTGCTCGGATATCTCGATGTCGAGATCCGTCGCCGTAAGCGTAAGAGCTCCGCCTTCTGCATTCAGGAGCACGTTGGAAAGGATCGGAATGGTGTTCCGGCGCTCAACGACGCTCTGGACATGTCCGAGCGCCTTGACCAGCGCCGACCGTTCAATCGTGACTTTCATGCCGTCGTGAACCTTCGTTTTCACCCTCAAAAAAGGGCCTGACCTGAAAATTTCGGCGACCCGCGAGGCCGCTTCGCTTTGGGTTAGAGCGCGCTCCCGGCCCCGGAATCGCCGTTACTGGATTAGGCGCGAAATATAGCCGATTTCGCCGGCCGAAAGCTAGCGAAAGGAGCCTCTGGCCGGGAGCAAATAAGTCTTTGCCCTCAAGGCCTTGGGCCGCCTGCCCTCGGCGGCTGACGGGACTTTCGGGCGCTAGGGCGCGGACTTCAATGCCAGGGCGTTAATGCCCCTGGCGTTCCTCCGAGATCAACGGCCCAGTCCGAGGACCTCGCGAATACGCTGAAGCTGCTCACGCAGCTTCTTGTCACGCTCCATCAGCGCCTGGGCGCGCTTGTAGCCGCTCATCATTGTCGTGTGGTCGCGGCCAAGATAGCGGGCGATCCGGGGGAAGCTTTCCTGCAAATTCTCGCGGCAGATCATGACGAATGCATGCCGGGCGCGAACGAGGCGCTGATGCTGGCCCCGCGACCGGAACTCCTCGGGCGTCAACCCGAACTCGGCCGCCACTACTCCCGCGGCTTCATCGAAGGAAGGCGCCCGTCGGGTTTCAAGCACCCGGGCCTTGAGCAGCTTCTCTGCGTCGGCGCGCCCAATCGCGCCTTCGCGACCCGCACTGACAAGCTGCAGCTGATTGAGGGCGCCGATCGCCTCACGCAAACTCTGCGTGAAGTTCTCGGCGATGTACTGGACGGCGCCTTCGTCAATGGCGCCCTGTGCATTCGCCAAAGCCAGGCGTTTCCTCAGAACCCGGGCGCGATGGGCCGCATCACCGGAAAGAAGCGCAACCGAAAGTCCGCCGGAGAGTCGGTCGGCAAGCCTCTCGTTGAAGCCGGCCGCCGCCAGCTTCTGCGGCGTCAGCTCTCCTGCCGCGACAAGCCGTTTGCCGCTCGCCAGCGCTGCATTGACGAGATTGAGCAGCTCGGCCTGGGTTCGCGGAGACGTCAGGAGAAGATGCACGTCGTCAATCAGCAAGACGTCCTTGGACAGCAAATCGCGCTGCAGCGACATCATATTGTTGGCGAAGACCGCGTTGACCGTGCCGTTCTGGAGTGCGTTGTAGGGGATATAGAGGCAACCGCCATCACCGAAGCGACGGCTATGCTCATTAGCGATAGCGAAAAGAAGGTGGGTCTTGCCGACGCCGCTCGGACCATTGAAATAGATAATGTCGGCCCGGGCGCCTTCGACAAAAATCTGTCGTGCGGCGGCAAACGCCATCTCGTTCGTCTCGTCCACGGCGAAAGCGTCGAAAGTCGATTGAGGGCTGACCGGAGACGATAGATCTTCAAGGGCGACTGCGGGGCGATCAGCCCCTTTTTTCGTCGGCCCCCCGGCGCCGGGGGCGTGTCGCGGATTCAAGGGCGCCTGCGCGAGCGCGGACTTGAGGGCGTCGATTCGGCGGGCGTCCTCAGAAAGCCGGCGGCGAGTCACAATGCTGACATTGCGGAATTTGCGATTGAACGCGTCCGTCAGCACGTCGCGAAGCTGGGGACCGAAACGCTGCGAAATGGCGTCCCGCCGCACGGACGAAGCCGTGGACAAGGTCGCTGTATCGTCACCCACCTCCTCGCATTCGAGATCGGAGAGCCATGACGCAACGATCTTTTGATCGAAGTGGCGGGAAAGCGCCGCCTGCAGTCGTTCCGAATCCCCACCGCCGCCATTCATCGCGTCGCTCATCAGCCTGTTCCCGATTTGAACCGCCACCCGCTGTCTCAAAAGCACCCCACCGACGCGCTGCGGGCCATCCGCGCGTCGCGACCAAGTCGTCAATGTCGTTCTGAAGATGCGCCGCACCCCAAACGCCGGCGCTAGGAGAAACTATGAACTATGGCGCAGCGGCCGGGCAACGGCCGATCCTGCTTGAATTACAATAGGCGATTTAAGTTGTTTCATTCCCCGTCGCATCCGATCCGCCCTTTGTCCCAGCAACCGCCGCCTATGCCTTCGCCGCTTCGAACTTCCCCCGCGGCGCGCCCAAAAAACAATAACATGGCCGCCAGCGCCAAAATAATCCGTGTGCGGCGCATTCAACGATCCCATTTAAATATGAAGGTTTCGCGAAGGTCAAGCGCGCATTCGCGCGTGCTCCATGAAATTTGCGGAAGCGATTCGCTGATGCGCGCAACTTGTGCGCCGAATCAGTCGCTTATCAAGCACGATCGCGGAGAGAAAAATTTTACCTCACGCCCGCGAAAAGAACGCGTTGGCGAGGTTCGATCTCGTTACAAAAAAACAAGCGTTGACGACGCGACGACAAATTCAGGGTCGGCCCCTCGGTCCGCATCGCGATCCAAGTCACCCAATAGTGGGTAATTGCCTTGGTCGCTCACGAATGTCGCCACTCTACAAGCGATCGAAACGGCAGCTTCAGCTTCTTGAGCGATCGCGGTTCGCCGTCAAAAACGATGAAGCGCAGAGCCTCGGGCCCCGGCCGGGAAGCAGGGCGCGCGCTCCATCATTTTGTTTGCCGTGGCGATTCCGTGCAAGCTGCGTGCGCTTTGTGCACGCCGCTCTAGGCGAGTTTCTTGATGCGCGCCGAGAGACGCGACAGTTTCCGCGCCGCTGTCTCTTTCTTGATAACGCCTTTGGTCACGGCCCGATGCAATTCGGGCTGGGCCCCCTTCAGGGCCTCAGCGGCGGCCTTCTTGTCGCCAGCAGCGATCGCTTCTTCAACCTTTCGCACAAAGGAGCGTGTGCGCGAACGACGCGCCTTGTTCACTTCCGTGCGGCGCGCAATCTTGCGCACCATCTTCTTGGCTGAAGTCGTATTGGCCATTGGCTCCCGTAACCGCTTCTTAAGACCACCCGTCGGGCGAAGGGGCAGGGGTATAGCGAGGGCTCCCAAGGCCGTCAACGCGGTCCGCTGCGGACATTTTCACCGCTGGCATTTGCTGCAGAAGAAAGTCGAGCGGCCGGCCTGGATGATGCGCCGGACCGGCCTTGTGCAGGAAGGACAGGGCGCGCCTTCGCGGTCATAGACCCTGAACCCTTTCTGGAAAGCGCCGGTCCGTCCGTCGGCGCCGGCAAAGTCTCGCAGGGTCGATCCGCCGGCGGCGATCCCGGCCTCTAGGACGCCGACGATCGCCTGATGAAGGGCGCCGACGCGGCTCCCGATCTTGCTCGCCTTCCGCCTGGGCGAGACGCCGGCGATATGGAGGGCCTCGCAGGCATAGATGTTGCCCAGCCCAGCGACGACGCGCTGGTCGAGGAGCGCCGCCTTGATCGGCGCCGACTTCCTCCCCAGCGCCTCTTCAAGGACCTCGACCGTGAATTCGGGACCCAGCGGCTCGGGACCCATGCCGATGAAATGGCGGGACCCATCGAGCCGGTCGCTCGGGGCGAGATCCATCAGCCCGAAGCGACGCGCGTCGTTATAGAGGAGCCGATAGCGCCGACCGTTGCGGATCAGGTCGAAAGCGACATGGTCATGCGCCGGATCGGGCGGGCCCGAAAAGTAGAAATCGCCGGCGCGGCGCTCTCGGCCGCCCACCAGTGTCAATCTTCCGGTCATGCCTAGATGCATGATGAGGCTGTCCCCGCTGGACAATGCCCCCACCAGGAATTTTCCCCGGCGCTTCAGAGTGATGATCTGGGCGCCCGCAAGGCGTTCCGCGAAGCGGCACGGAAACGGAACACGCAGGTCGGCGCGTCTCAACTCGACGGCCGTGATGGTCGCCCCCTCGAGCACCGGGGCAAGGCCGCGCCTTACAGTTTCAACTTCAGGAAGCTCTGGCATCGCCGCTCAGCAACAGAAAGGCGCGGAAAGGACAACCAGGCTCCTGGCGGCTGCGCCGAACGCCGCTCAAGCGATGTTCTTTCAGGATGGCGTCTCCTATAGTGGGCCCGGTTCGGGCCTTCGACGTGACTACATACAAATACAAGGCGTTCATCAGCTACAGCCATGCTGACGAGCGCTACGGTGAATGGCTGCAACGCGCGCTGGAGCGATTCCGCGCGCCCGCCGGGCTTGTCGGGACGGTGACCGGCGTCGGCGAGGTCCCCAGCCGCCTGACCCCCATATTCCGCGACCGCAACGATCTGCCGGCCGCCGGCAATCTCAATGCCGAAATCCAGGCGGCGCTGGCCGCCAGCCAATTCCAGATCGTCCTGTGCTCGCCGAATGCGGCCAGATCGCGTTGGGTGAACGAAGAGGTCAAGCTCTTCAAGAAGCTGCATGGCCAAGAGCGGACGCTTGCGGTCATCGTCGCGGGGGAGCCAGGAGCCGCCGCGACACCGGGAACCGAAGTCGAGGAGTGTTTTCCGCCCGCTCTTCGCTTCCGGGTCGATGAGCGCGGCGAAATTACGTCTGAACCCGCCGAGCCCATCGCCGCCGACGCAAGGAAACAGGGCGACGGAAGGCGCTACGCCGTTCTGAAGCTAGCCGCCGGGCTCCTTGGCGTCGGGCTCGACGACCTTGTCAGGCGCGACGTGCAGCGGCGCACCCGCGAGGCCTGGACGGTCGCCGCCGCCTCGACGGCGCTCGCCGCCTCCATGGCCGGACTTGCCGTTTACGCGAATTACCAGAGCAATGAAGCGAAGCGCATGCGCGGCGAGGCCGAGGGCCTCATCACCTTCATGATTGGCGAGCTGCGCGACAAGGTGGAGCCGCTGGGCCGCACAGATGTTCTTCAGGCGGTCGGCGAACGCGCCCTCGCGTACTACGAGAACCAGAATCGCGCGTCGCTGGATGATGCAGCTCTTGGCCGGCGGGCCCGCTCGCTCGCGCTCATCGCCGAAATGGACATGCGGCGAGGTTCGCTCGACTCCGCCCTCGCCGCATTTGAGGAGTCAGCGCGTACGAGCGCGCTGTTGCTGGACCGGAGTCCGAACAACCAGCAGTTCATTTTCGATCATGCGCAGACAATCTTTTATGTCGGCGAAATCGCGATGAAGCAGAACTCGAATGACGTCGCTGAACGCAGCATGCTCGAATATCTGCGGCTTGCGGAAAGGCTGGTATCGCTCGACGGCGCCAACCCTGACTGGCGACTCGAACTCGCCTACGCCACCAGCAATATCGGCGCGCTCAAGTTTCGAACAGGCGACTTTGCGGCGTCGCTGCCCTATTATGAACGTTCGGCGGAGGCGCGCCTCGATCTCCTCAGGTCTGCGCCGGATGACCCGAAGAAGGCGCTCGCCTACGCCTATGCTCTGTCGTGGATCGCCTACGCCGCCTCGCGGCTTGGGGATTTTGAGCGCGCCGCAGCGGAAATCGAAAGACAGCTCGCCGTCTATGCGCCGATTCTCGCGGACGACCCCGAAAACTACAGTGTCCTTGATCCCTTGGTGACGGCGCAGCGGCGGCTCTCGGATGCGCGGCTCAATCTCGGGGACCTTGCGGGCGCGAAGGCGGCGCTTGCCGAGGCGAACGTCACGGCGTCCCGACTGATCGATCGCGACGCGGCGAACGCGAACTGGCTGATGAATGCAGCCCATGTCGCCATCGCTGAAGCGGCGATCGCCTCGATAGAGGGCGACGGCGAGCGCGCGTTGGGCGCCGCGCGCCGGGCGGTAGGCCTCGTTGATCAGGTTCTCGTCGTCCAGAAGGACTCTCGCGACGCGCGCGCCGCGCTCATCAGCGCGCTGTCGTTCCTTGTCTCAGGACCGGCGGACTCCAGCGAAACTCAAGACGCCGCCCGGCGCCTCGCCAGCATGACTATTGCCGGATCGGCTCAAGGTCCCGACACGGAACTCTCGTGGATCGGCGAAGCGAGCGTCGCACTCGCCGCGTATCATGACAGGGCGGGAGACGCGGCGGCCGCGCGCGCCATTCGAGAAAAGGCGGTCGCCGTCCTGACCGGAGCGCCGAACCCCCTGTCTGACCTTATGAAGTTCAGGCTTGCGCAGCTTCATGCCGGCCTGCGCGACCCGGACAGAGCCCGTGCAATCGCGGCTGACCTGACAAAATCGGGATTCAGGCACCCTGCTTTCACCGCGTTCAGCCAGAGCCTCTAAGGCCCTGCTGGCCCCCTACAGGAATGAATAGGGATCGACGTCTAGGATGCGGGCCACAGCGCCAGGGAGTTTTACCTTGCGCAGCCATGCGTTGAGGAATGCCTGCACATCGACGTCGCGGCGCGCCTTCACCAGGAAACGCAGCCTCGCCTCGCCGCGGATGCGGTAGAGCGGGGCCGGGGCGGGGCCCCAAACCTCGACGCCATCCGCCCGTGGAGCGGCGCTCTTGTGGGCCGCAGCAGCCGCATGCAGCGCCTTCTCATTCCGTGAGCGGAGTATAATTGCCGCAAGGCGGCCGTAGGGCGGAAACAGCATCCGCTGACGCGACGCGGCCTCGGCGGCGAGGAAGGCGTCGCGGTCTCCGCTGGCGAGCGCCTTCATCACCTCGGCGTCCGGATCGTAGGTCTGCAGCAGCGCGCGGCCCGGCTTCTCCTCCCGCCCGGCCCGGCCGGCCACCTGACTCATCAGCTGGAACGTGCGCTCGGCTGCACGCAGATCGCCGCCGGAAAGGCCCATATCGGCATCGACGACGCCGACCAGAGTGAGGTTGGGGAAATGATGGCCCTTGGCCACCAGTTGCGTCGCAATGAGAATGTCGATCTCGCTCCTGCGCATCGCCTCAATCATGCTGCGCATCGAAGTCGCCGTCGGCGCGGTGTCGGAAGAAAGCGTGGCGCGTCGGGCGTGCGGCCAGAGGGTCGCGGCCTCTTCGGCGATGCGTTCGACGCCGGGTCCGCAGGCTGAAAGCGAGGCGACGGCCTTGCATTCCGGGCACGCTTCCGGCCTCGGCATCGAAAAGCCCGTATGATGGCACACGAGCTTGTTTTCGAAACGATGCTCAACCAGCAGCGTGTCCGAATGCGGCGCTTTCATGCGGTGGCCGCAGCGCCGGCAGATCGTGAGCGGCGCGTAGCCGCGCCGATTGATGAACAGGAGCGCCTGCTCGCCGCGCGAGAGAGCGTCATTCACGGCGGCGACCAAGGGTGGAGAAAGCCACTTTCCGGGCTGGGGCCCCTCGCGCCGCATATCGATCAGCGAAATAGCCGGCAGTTGCGCCACGCCGAACCGGGCGTCGAGCCGCTCATAGCCATAGCGGCCCTGATCCACATTGACGACGCTTTCAAGAGACGGCGTCGCGGAGGCGAGGATGACCGGAAATCCATCAAGCGCGCCGCGCGCCACCGCCATATCGCGCGCCTGATAGATGATGCCGTCCTCCTGCTTGTAGGCGCCGTCGTGCTCTTCATCGACAATGATAAGCGACAGATTGCGATACGGCAGAAGCAGAGCCGAGCGCGCGCCGACGATGAGGCGGGCGCTGCCATCCGCAACGCGCCGCCACACACGACGCCGTCCCGCCGCGCTGACGTCCGAATGCCATGCCGCCGGCTCTGCTCCGAAGCGCTCTGAGACGCGCCTGAGAAACGGGGCCGTGAGCGCGATCTCGGGCAACAGGATCAAGACTTGCGCGCGGGCGTCGCACGCCAGCGCCTCGGCGACAGCTTCAAGGTAGACTTCCGTTTTTCCCGACCCTGTGACGCCGTCGAGGAGAATGGCGCCTGGTCTCCTCTCTCGCACGGCTCGTTTGAGAGACTCCGCGGTGTGGAGCTGCGCCGACGACAGGTCTCGCGGGGGGAGCAGGAGATCGGGCGGCGGAAACGGGGGATCAGGATCGAGGCGCACGGCCTCAAGCGCGCCAGCGCTGGCAAGTCCGCGCAGGATCGCGTGCGATGCGCCGCTCTCCCGGATAATCGCCGCTGCAGGTCGGGCCTGGCGGCCGGCCGCCGCGAGCGCCGCCGCCCGTCGAGGGGTCAGACGCGCGGGCATCAACCCTGTCGCCCGATAGCCAAGGATGCCGGCCTGCGGCTGCAGCGCTTCTCCGGAGCGCATGACCAGCCGCAACACGGATCCGATCGGAGACATGGTGTAATGCGCAACCCATTGCACGAACCGAATCGTCTCGGGCGACAGGGACGGGGCCTCGAACCTTCGTCCGACGGATTTAAGCTTGCCGGCGTCAATGGCCTCGTCGGCCTCTTCCTGCGGCCACACGACCCCGGGACAGAGGCGCGGTCCGATCGGAACCTCGACGAAATCCCCCGGCAGGAGCCCGGGCGGGCCGAAATAATCGTATGGCTTGAAGAGAGGGATCGGCAGCAGAACCTTCACCCGGACGAGATCTTGTGCGGATCCGGGCATTTCCGAAGCGCCTTCGGTCAGGTTTTCGACGGTCTGGCTCACCGCTTGATATGGCCGTGGGTTTGGGGTGAACTGGCGTCTCGGTCAGTCCAGGGGCTTAGCCTGCTTCATGCGTATCGTTTTCTTCTGGCTCGCGACAGCCCTCGTTCTCCTCGGGGCCGGAGCCGCCGAAGCCAAATACAGCCTATGCAACAAGACAAGTTACACGCTCTCGGCGGCGATCGGTTATGTCGATGGCGACCGTCTCGCCACCAAGGGCTGGTGGCGCCTTCGGCCCGGCCAATGCAAGGTCGTGCTGACCGACCCGACGACGCCGGGACGCTATTTCGTATACGCCGAAGGCATTCCCGGGCATCGCGGCGCCATGCGCTCCTGGTCGGGCGACAACAGCCTCTGCGTCGAGCCGTCCGGCTTCTTCAACCTGCGCAATCAGGAAGTCTGCCGCAATCCCGACGACCCGCTCCGGCAGCGCAATTTCTTCGACGTGGAGGTGACGCCGGCGGCCGCTGGCAACTGGCAGACTGATTTCGCGGAGGCGGCCAACTTCACGGTTTACACAGCTGAAGTCGCGGGGGTGCAGCGACTTCTCGCCGATATTGGAAAGTCGACCGCGGCCGTCGATGGCTCGCTCGGCAAGGAAATGCAGCGCATCATTGGCGCATATCGCAAAGAAAAGAACCTTCCGGAGACAGGAGCCATCGACGACGCGCTGATCGATGCGCTGATCGAGGACGCCAACGCGCGCGACGCCAAGCTGGGCTTTTTTTACTGCAACCGCACCGACGCGCCGGTGTGGTCGGCCATAGCCATTCCCGAAAACGATACGCAGTATAATTCGCGCGGCTGGTGGAAGCTTGATCCCAATGAGTGCGCAAAGATCGTCAAAGGCGAACTCACAAAGGGCCATTACTATGTTTACGGCCTGATTGACGACGGCAAGGTCGAACGGCGCCTCGCCGGCGGCGACAAGAAGTTCTGCGTCAACGCAGTGAAATTCGAATTCAAAAGCAACCAGAACTGCTCTGACCTCGAGGTGGACGAAGCGGTTTTTCGGCGCGTGGACATTGGCGACGCCGCGAGTGCTACATTCGAGTTCAAGAGCGACATGTTCGTCGCGCCGCCGACTCAGTAAGAGCATCAGGCGGCGCGTGTAGGTCTTCGCTCGTCCAGAATTGTTGAAGCCCGCCAGGCATGACGGCTACGCTCCAGTGACGGACTTCTCGCACATCGACGCATGGGTGTTTGACCTCGACAACACGCTCTATCCGGCGGAGTGCAATCTGTTTCTTCAGATCGACTCGCGCATGTGCGACTTCATCGCGGCGCGTCTCTCCGTCGACGCAACGACGGCCCGGCGCCTGCAGAAAGGACTTTACGCCGCTTATGGCACAACGCTCTCGGGCCTCATGCGCGAACACCAGGTGCCGGCCAATGAATTCCTTGACTATGTGCATGATATTGACCTGTCGGTCGTGCCGGAAAACACGGCTCTCGCCGCCCGCCTCGCCGAACTCCCGGGCCGGAAGTTCATCTTCACCAACGGCTCGACGGCGCATGCGGAGCGCGTAATCGCCAAGCTCGGCCTCGGCGACGTCTTCGAAGCCATTTTCGATATTCATGCGGCCGGCTACCAGCCGAAGCCCTGCCGCGACTCCTATGAGAAATTCGTCAGACATTGCGCGGTGCGCCCCAGCGGCGCCGCAATGTTCGAGGACATTGCGCACAACCTTGAGACGCCGCACGCGCTCGGCATGACGACCGTCCTGGTCGCCTCTGAGGCCCCCTGGATCGCGGACGAGCCTGCTGGCAAACGGCCGGCGACCCCTGGCGACCGACACGCCTATGTTCATCACGTGACCGACGATTTGACGGGCTTCCTTTCCGGGCTCACAACGGCGCAACAGGGAACTCCGCATGACTGACCTCATGGCGCTCGCCGCGACCATCGATGACGCCTTCGATCGGCGCGCCGATATCGGTCCTGCGACCAAGGGCCCCGTGCGCGACGCGGTGGAGGCGGCGATCAGCCTCCTCGACGAGGGCCGCGCACGGATCGCCGAAAGAGCGGCTGATGGAAGCTGGATCGTCCATCAATGGCTGAAGAAGGCGGTCCTGCTCTCTTTCCGCCTTTACGACAACCGGCTCATGGACGGCGGGCCTGGGGGCGCCGCCTGGTGGGACAAAGTGTCGATGAAGTCAGGCGGCTGGGGGGCGGAGGATTTCAGGCGCGCCGGCTATCGCGCTGCGCCAGGTTCAATCGTCCGCCGTGGGGCTTACATTGCGCCGTCGGCGATCCTGATGCCGTCTTTCGTCAACATTGGCGCTTATGTGGGGTCCGGCACGATGATCGATACCTGGGCGAGCGTCGGCTCCTGCGCTCAGGTCGGAAGCGACTGTCACATTTCGGCAGGAACCGGCATTGGCGGCGTTCTCGAACCGCCGCAGGCCAATCCGACCATTATCGAAGACAACTGCTTTATTGGCGCCCGCTCGGAGATCGTCGAGGGCGTCATCGTCGGAGAAGGTTCGGTCATCGCCATGGGCGTCTTCATCACGCAATCGACAAAGATCGTGGAGCGCGACACGGGCAAGATCCTTTATGGCCGAATTCCGCCCTATTCGGTCGTCGTCCCAGGGGCCCTCCCCTCGCCGAAAGGGCCGGCGCTCGCTTGCGCGGTCATCGTCAAGCAAGTGGACGCCAAGACGCGCGCCAAGACGGGCGTCAACGACTTGCTGCGCGACTGAAGGAGCCTCAAT
>CAYTVQ010000037.1:0-14319 GCA_964441615.1 uncultured Caulobacterales bacterium
GACTATTGGAGGGACGCTGAAAAATTCTACGGCGAGGAAAAACCTGCCGAAGACAGCAAGAAGAAGCCGCGGCGCACGTCGAAAAAGTCCGAGCCGAAGAAGGACGAAAAGCCGCCTGAGCCGCCGACCCGCGATCTGCGTCTCGAAACGCTCGCAGGCGCGCTCTCCGGCGACATCACCGTCAACATGCACTGCTATCGCGGCGACGAGATGGCGTTTGTCCTCGATATGGCGAAGGAATTCGGATACAAGGTCGCTACCTTCCATCACGGCGTCGAGGCCTACAAGGTCGCCGACATTCTTGCAAAAAACGGAGTGTGCGGCGCGCTCTGGGCCGACTGGTGGGGCTTCAAGCTTGAGGCCTATGACGCTGTGCGAGAAAACATCGCGCTCGTCGATGCGCAGCCGAACGGCTGCGCCATCGTTCACTCGGACAGCGCCATCGGCATTCAGCGGCTCAATCAGGAAGCCGCAAAGGCGATGGCCGACGGCAGCCGCATGGGGCTCAAGATTAACGAAGAGCGCGCCATCAAATGGCTGACATTAAATCCTGCAAAAGCGATGCGCATTGACAAGGAAGTCGGCACGCTGGAGGTCGGCAAGATGGCCGACGTGGTGGTGTGGAGCGGCAACCCGTTCTCGGTCTACGCCCTTGCGGAGAAAGTCTATATCGACGGCGCGCTCATGTACGACCGCGCCGATCCCAAGCGCAGCCCGCGGACAGACTTTGAACTCGGCCAGCAGGCCAACGGCTTCACCGGAGGATCCGGACAATGATCACGCGCCTTCTTCTTTCGGCGGCCGCGGCCGCTCTCATGGCCGGCGCCGCCTTGGCTCAGCCGACCGACAGGCCGATCCTCATCAAGGATGCCCGGGTTCACACGATGGGCCCGGCTGGCGTGATCGAGAATGGCGACGTGCTGCTTAACAACGGCGTCATCGAAGCGGTAGGCGTCGACGTCCCGGCACCTGCGGGCGCGACGGTCATCGAGGCGAACGGCAAAGTAGTGACGCCCGGCATTTTCGCCGCCTATTCGACTCTTGGACTCGGCGAATGGGGCATCGATCCCGAGGCGAATGACGAAACGACCCGGGACAATTTTCCGTTGAGCGCCGCGCTCGACGCCACCGACGCGTTCAACCCGACTTCGACCCTGATCGCCATCAATCGCGCGGGCGGCGTCACACGCGCCGTGACGGCCCCCGAGCCGGGATCGAAGCTCTTCGGCGGGCGCGCCGCCGTCGTCGATCTTTCCGGGCGCATCGCTTCCGTGACCCTCGCCGACGCCGCGCAGAACGCCGTGCTCGGCTATGCGGGCGCCGCCCGCGCCGGAGATTCTCGTCTCGGGGCCATGGCCGTCATGCGCGAATATCTCGATGAGGCCAAGGCCTACGCCGCTAACCCCCGCGATTACAAATCGCGGGCCCGCGACAACGACATGACCTTTGCTGATCTCGAGGCGCTCGCGCCCGTGGTGCAAGGGCGCCAGCCGATGATCGTCGCCGTCGACAGCGCTGTCGATCTGCGCGGCTTGATCCGTCTCAAGACGGATTACAATCTGAATGTGATCGTACTCGGCGGCGCAGAAGCCTGGCGCGTAGCGGGCGCGCTCGCGGCGACCAACATCCCGGTCATTATGGATCCAGCGGCGAACCTGCCGGGTTCCTATGAGGATCTCGGCGCCACTCTCGCCAACGCCGCAAAGCTCCAGGAAGCGGGCGTCAAGATCGCGTTCTACAATCCGGATGGCGGGACGACGCACAACCTTCGGCTCCTGACACAACAGGCAGGCAACGCCGTCGCTCACGGCCTCCCCTACGAAGCCGCTCTCGCGGCGCTCACCATCAACCCGGCGACCATGTATGGATTAGGGCACCGTCTGGGCTCCCTCGAGGTCGGCAAGATGGGCGACGTCGTTCTCTGGGACGGCGATCCGCTGGAGGTGACGACGCGCGCCGTCGCGGTCTTTATCGACGGCCGCGCCATGTCCATGCAGAACCGCCAGACCCGCATGCGCGAGCGCTACAAGAACCTCGAGCGCGGCGACCTGCCCTTCGCCTATCGCGGGCAGGATTGACCTCGTTCAGTGCAGCTGTCGGTCCGAAGGGACCGACAGCGCCGCCTGCGCTCGTATTTCCCTGATCTTGAGATCAGCTTCTTCGCGGCTGAGAGCCTGCTGCTGCACGAGCCATTCGACCTTCTGCACCTCTTGCTCGGGGCCTTTGGCCAGATCGAGCGCGCCATAGAGATTCACGAGGCGCTCGCGGCGTCGCTTCATGAGTTCGGCGACGATCTCCCCATGCTGGGCGTCCTCCACAATCCAGATCGAACCTTCTTCAGTATCGAAAACCGTGTAGCGTGTCTGTGTAGCCTCAAAGACTGCGAGACACCCAAATCCCAAAATCAGCCAGAATCCCGACCCCCTCAGCCCCTCGCCGCTGATCAGCGCAGCGCCGAGGGCGAGCGCTCCAAGCGCGCACCAAACAAGTCCAACATTCCGTAACCAGATGTTCTTTTCGAAGACGCGCCGGCTCTTCAAAGGCAATTTGGCGTAGTCGATGACCAGCTGGCGTTCCCCGCTGTTATCGGCGACGCCATACTCGAGGCAGGCGTCGTCGAACTGGAACGACGCTGTCGTCGCAAACCGCTTTTGTTGCGTTCGATTCATGTCGCCCCCATGTGCACAGCCTGTTGGACGGCCTCTTCGGAACTGCCCATAATATCCAGAGAAAGCTGCAACAGTCATGCTCTCGCGCCTCAAGATCGCCATCGCCCAGATTTCGCCGGTCGTGGGCGATATCGCCGGGAATACCGCCAAAATCCGGGCGGCGCGGGCGGAGGCCGCCGCGGCGGGAGCAGATCTCGCCGTCTTCTGCGAGCTGGTTGTCGCCGGCTATCCGCCTGAGGACCTCTTGCGAAAACCCTCCTTTCAGCGCGCCTGCCGCGAAGCGGTCGAGGCGCTGGCGAAAGAGACCGCGACAGGCCCCGCGCTGGTGGTCGGCGCGCCGTGGCGGGAAGACGCAGCGCTTTACAATGCGGCGTTCCTGCTCGCCGACGGCGAGACCAAGGCGATCCGACGCAAGGTAAGGTTGCCGAATTACGGCGTCTTCGACGAGCCGCGCCATTTCACTCCCGGGCCGCCTTCAAACGAGATCGTGAAATACAGGGACGCCAATCTCGGGCTCATGGTGTGCGAGGACATGTGGCTGCCGGGCGTCGGCGAGACTCTCGCGGCGAAAGGAGCCGATATCCTGATCGCGCCGCATGGGTCGCCATTTCGCAAGACCGCGCTCGAGGAACGCACCGCCGCCGCCGCTGAAAGAGCCAAGGCGACGCGCCTGCCGCTCCTCTTCGTCAATCAGCTCGCGGGCCAGGACGAAGTCGTGTTCGAAGGCGCTTCCTTCGTCATGGACGCGGGCGGAGAAATCTCTTTCCGCGCGCCGCAATTCGAGCCTGGCGTCTTCATCACCGAGTGGGACAAGCAAACGAACGCCTGGGCCTGTGTCTCCGGACCCGAAGCGGCGTGGGTGAAGGGCGAGGAGATGGTGTATCGCGCGGTCGTGCAGGGCGTGCGCGATTATATCGAGCGCAACCGCTTCCCCGGCGTCGTTATCGGATTGTCCGGCGGCGTTGATTCCGCGCTGACCGCCGCCATCGCCGTCGATGCGCTGGGGGCGGAGCGTGTCAGGTGCGTGATGATGCCGTCGCGCTACACCTCACGCGACAGCCTTGAGGACGCGGAAGAGTGCGCCAGGCGTCTCGGTGTTTCGTATGAATCGATCCCGATCGAGCCGGCGGTCGAAGCCTTCGCCGCCATGCTGGCTCCCGCCTTTGCCGGAACGAAGCCGGACACTGCCGAGGAGAATATCCAGTCGCGCATCCGCGGCGTCATTCTGATGGCGCTTTCCAACAAATTCGGCGCCATGGTGCTGACCACTGGAAACAAGTCCGAGATGAGCGTCGGTTATGCTACGCTCTACGGCGACATGAATGGCGGCTACAATCCATTGAAGGACATTTATAAGACAGAGGTCTTCCGTCTCTGCCGCTGGCGCAACGGGGCGCGTCCAGACTCGCTCAAAGGCCCGGCGGGCGCGATCATCCCGGAACGGATCATCACGAAGGCGCCGTCCGCCGAACTCCGCGCCGACCAGCGGGACGAGGATTCGCTCCCCCCTTACGTGACGCTCGACGCCATCCTCGAGCGCCTCGTAGAACGCGAAATGGCCGTTCGCGATATCGTCGCCGATGGGTTCGACGAAAATACGGTGCGGCGTGTCGAGCAGATGCTCTATGTCGCCGAATACAAGCGCCGGCAGGCGCCGCCGGGCCCCAAGGTCACGGCGGTCAATTTCGGCCGCGACCGGCGCTACCCGATCACCAATGGCTGGAGGGACCGGTCATGAAGATCAGCAGACGGGAAGGACTGGTGCTCATGAGCGCAGCAGCGATGGCGCCCGCCGCGGCGGCAAAAGGCGCCTATGACGTCGCGGTGATCGGCGCAGGCGTCTTTGGCGCATGGTGTGCTGAGCGTTTGCAGCGGGCCGGCGCAAGAGTCGCGCTGATCGATCAATACGGGCCGGCGAATGCGCGCGCATCCTCCGCGGGCGAATCGCGCGTGACGCGGGTGTCGTATGGCGGCGACCCGCTTTATTCGCCCATGGCGCTTGAGTCGCTCGCCGCATGGGCGGACCTCTCGGCGCGGGCCGCAACGCCGCTGTTCTACCGGACCGGGGTCCTGTGGTTTTCGCCAGCGAATGACGCCTATATGGCGAAAAGCCTCTCCTGGCTGAAAGCGAATGGCGTCCTGCACAAGAGCCTCGACAGAAAAGCCCTGGCGAAGACCTATCCGCAAATGCGCTTCTTTGACGGCGAAGCCGGCTTCCTCGAGGAGGAGACGGGGGCGCTCATCGCGGGCCGCGCGGTGCAGACTGTCGTGGCGCTCAACCGAATTCCCTTCGAACAGGGACTCGCCGGCCCGCCCAGAAAAAAGAAGGGCGTATACGAAGTAACGCAGGGCGTCAGCGCAAGGACGCTCGTCTATGCCCTCGGCCCTTGGCTTCCGAGAGTTTTTCCCGAGATACTCGGGGGACGGATCCTCGCAACGCGCCAGGAGGTCATGCATTTCGGGGTCGCGCCGGGGGACGATCGCTTCGCGCCTGGGAAACAACCGACCTGGGCTGATTTCAATAATGGCGAAATCGTCTACGGCATGCCCGATCTCGAAGGTCAGGGCTTTAAGATCGCTTTCGACCGTCACGGCCCTGAGACTGACCCGGATGTGCAGGACCGTCGCCTCTCGCCGGAGAGCGTCGAGCGGGCCCGCGCCTATCTCTCCCGCCGCTTCCCCGACCTCGCTACCGCGCCGCTCGTGCATTCGCGCGTCTGCCAGTATGAAAACAGTTCGAACGGAGACTTCCTGATCGACCGCCATCCCGGCCATGAAAATGTCTGGCTGGTCGGCGGCGGCTCCGGTCATGGATTCAAGCACGGCCCTGCTGTCGGGCGAATCGTCGCCGAGCACATTGCCGATGCAGAAAAACCGGTGGAGACGCGCTTTTCTCTGGCGTCGAAAGACAAGGTTTCAGCGCGAAAGGTGTTCTGAAGCGCGCCTATTCGGCGCGTCGCCGACGGATTCCGCCAGGCGCGCTCCGACCGGGATGAATTTGCCGGATGCCTCGTCATGGGCAAGGACCTGGCCGCTTGCGATATCGTAGTACCACCCGTGAATCTGCACGTGGCCCGTCGCAAGGCGCGCCGCGACGTAAGGATGCGTCTTCAAATGTGCAATCTGCAGCAGAATGTTCTCTTGAGTGATCACCGTCAGCGCGTCCAGCTCCGGCGCAGCGGCGCATTTTGCTTCCGCGATCAGGCGCGCCGCGCGGGCGAAATTCAACCATACCTTCACATGGGGAAAGTCGCCGAGGCTTTCGGTATCCATGGCCCCCTGCATGGCGCCGCAGCCAGAATGTCCGCATACGATGATATGAGGCACATGCAGCGCGCCGACGGCGAATTCTATTGACGCCGTCATGGCGCCGGTGTGGTTGGTGTGCGGCGGCACGATGTTGCCCGCATTCCGGCAGATGAAGAGTTCGCCGGGAGCAGTCTGCGTCAGAAGATTGGGATCAATGCGGCTGTCGGAACAGGTAATGAAGAGAGCCTCCGGCGACTGGCCCTCCGCGAGCTTGTGGAACAGATCCTTGCGGCGCTCATAGGCCTCGCCCTGGAATTTGACGACCCCGGCGGCGATCTTGCTCATGCGTTCATCCATCCTGCGAGCATATCCTGCTGCGGGCCGCTCGCGCCAAGAAAATCGCCATCGGCGCCGCTGCGGGCGAGGGTGACGGGCGGCCGCGCCGGGTCTATTCTTGGTTCCTTGGAGGCGCATGTGTTTGACGACAAGGAAAGACCGGTTCTCTCGGTGCGCGTGAAGCGGCTGCCCCATGGCGAGGGCCTGCCCCTCCCGCGCTACGAAACGGCGCTCTCCGCCGGCTGCGACATCAGGGCGGCCGTGCCCGCCGATGCGCCCTTGCGCCTGAAACCCGGCGAGCGGGCGATGGCGCCGACGGGGATCGCCGTCGCCATGCCTCCCGGATGGGAGGCGCAGATGCGGCCGCGTTCCGGGCTCGCGGCCAAAAACGGCGTTACCTGTGTCAATGCGCCCGGAACGATCGACGCCGATTACCGCGGCGAGATCAAGGTCATCCTAATAAATCATGGTACCGAGGATTTCGAGATCCGGCGTGGCGACCGGATCGGTCAGCTGGTGTTTGCGCCGGTGTTCCACGCTGTTTTTGCAGAGGTCGAAGCTCTCGATGAAACGGCGCGCGGGACGGGCGGTTTCGGATCGACGGGCGTATGATAGAAGGTGTCAGCTGGCGCGAGGCATTGATCGTGGTCGGGATTCTGTGCGCGGTCGCCGGCCTTGTCGTTCGCGAACTGCATACGGATGTCCGCGGTCTTGGCCTCGCCCTCTTCGTCGTCGGCGCCATGATGTTCGTCATGGGGCCGGTCGGTTCGATCCTCGGCTGGTGGTGAGCGGGCTCGAGAGAGGCTCGCCATGCTGACCGAGGCGCAGCAAGAGCGCTATCTGCGCCATATTCTCCTGAAGGAAGTCGGCGCCCAGGGCCAGCAGAAGCTGCTCGCCGCGCGCATACTGGTGGCGGGCGCCGGCGGCATCGGCGCGCCGGCGCTGCTCTACCTCGCCGCGGCCGGCGTCGGGACGATTGGCGTCGCCGACCACGACGCCGTGGCGCTTTCAAACCTCCAGAGGCAGATCATCTACGGAAGCGCCGATATCGGCGCAGCAAAGACCGCAAGCGTCAGGGCGGCCCTCGGGCGCCTGACCCCGGACACAAAGGTCATCGAGCATTGCGAGAAGGTCTCTGAGAAGAACGCCCGCACGCTCGTCGCTTCCTATGATCTCGTGCTGGAGGGAATCGACAACTTCGAGGGCCGCTTTGCGCTCAATCGCGCCTGCATCGCCGAACAAAAGCCTCTGGTTTCGTCCGCCATCGGCCGGTTCGAGGCGCAGCTTTCGGTCTTCAAGCCATATGCTGGCGATGATCTGCCCTGCTATCGCTGCCTCGTACCCGAGGCGCCGCCGCGGGACCTTGTCATCAATTGCGCAGAGGAAGGCGTGCTCGGCCCCGTCGCCGGCGTCATTGGCGCCGCTGCGGCGCTCGAGGCCATCAAGGAAATTTTGGGCTTGCCGTCTCAGGCCGGGCGCCTCTTCCTTTATTCGCCGTTATCCCTGGAAGCCCGCTATGTGAAATTGCCGCGCGATCCCCATTGTCCGGACTGCAGCCGCATAAGGAGGAAGCCTCATGGCTGACCGTCGCGTCGCTACGCTCGCGCTTGTCCTTGTCGCCGCCTGCGCGTCTCTCGCCGCGCCGAGGGTGAAAACGGAGCCGCAGGCTCTCAGGTCCGGCCAATACGCGCTGGACAAGACTCATGCAGCGCTCACTTTCAAAATCGACCACATGGGTTTTTCGAAGTTTGTCGGCCGCTTCGAGCGCTTCGACGCATCCCTCGATTTTGATGCCGGTAACCCGACGACTGCGCGCGTCCAAGCCATCATTGATGTCGCCTCGCTGGACATCGCAAATGACGCCTTCGCTGCGACATTGATCGGCGCCCAATGGTTCGATGCGGCGAGATATCCGCAAGCGCGCTTCGTCTCGACCCACGTAGAAAGAACCGGCGACCGGACTGGACGCGTGACCGGCGACCTCACCCTGCACGGGGTCACGGCGCCCGTGACGCTCGACGTCGTCTTCAACGGCGGCGCGCAGGATCTCCTCAGAGGCGCCTATATCGTCGGCTTTTCGGCGCGCGGCTCCGTGAGCCGGGCGGACTTCGGCATTGACAAGTATGACGGGATCATTGGCGACGAGGTCGGGATCGAGATCGAGGCGGAATTTGAACGCTCCTGAACCAGGGCGGCCGGCGCTATAGACTCTCGATGGGGTTGGCGTATGGAGGAAAATCGAGTCGCCCTCTGCTCTCGCGATGGTGATGGAGCGCCCAGTGGACGGTTGGAAAGGCGATCTCCGACCACGGAATGTCGTCCCATCCGAATAATCCTGTCTCCAGACTTTCGACCCCGGGCGCAATGGCGTCGCTGGCGAGCGCAGCGCGGAAAATGATCTGCACCTGACTGATGCGCGGCACCGAGTATACGGCAAGGATCTGTTCTATCCTGATGGACGCCGAGGCCTCCTCCCGCGCCTCGCGGATCGCTCCCTCCTCGATGGTTTCCCCCAGTTCGAGATAACCAGCGGGCAATGTCCAGAACCCCTTGCGCGGGTCAATGGCGCGCCGGCAAAGGAGTATCCGACTTTCCCACTCGGCGACCGAGCCCACCACCAGCTTGGGATTCCTGTAGTCGATAAACCCGCAGTGAACGCACACGGCGCGCTCACGATCCTCGGCAGGCGGAACACGCGTGTCGAATGCCGGCTTGATGGTCTTTTTGTCGGCCATGATGTCGCCTCCTTGATCCGGTCGGACTGCGGAATATCCGTCCAAGGTGCTTTGGTCGGATCGCTGAATTTATCGATAGACTGATGATCGGCAATCCATTATGACGCTGCTCCAGCGCGCTGCAGTCATCGTGGCGCGAGCTTGGAGAGGCGGCCGTCATCAGGTCTCGCACTCTCTAAGGCATTCTCGGGAAACGGCCGGACGGTCAAGCGCCGGCCCCAATACAAACGGAGACACTCCAGATGGCTTTTTCGCTCAAGAACTCGCCGGGCCACCTCCTGCGCCGGGCGCAGCAATACGCCAATGACCTCTACGCGAAGGAAGTCGGGGCCAGCGGTCCGACGCCGCGCCAGTTTGAAGTCCTGTACTCGGTCGCCCAGAATGAGGGCCTCAGCCAGACTGATCTCGTTCGCGCGACCGGCATCGACCGTTCGACTCTAGCCGACATGATCGCCCGCATGCTGAAGAAGGGTCTCCTATCCCGCAGCCGCACCAAGGAGGACGCGCGCGCCAACGCTGTGTCGATCACGGCCTCCGGCAAACGCATGCTCTCCTCGGCGCAAGGCGCCGTCAACAAGGCCGAAGCCGGGACGCTTGGCGTTCTCCCGGCTGCGCAGCGCGGCGCTTTCATGAAGGCGCTGTCCGCCTATGCCGACGCGCTGGACAAGATGGAAGCCGGCATGGGCGAGAGCCCCCGCGGCGGCAAGAAACCCAGAAAGGCCGGCAAGTCCAAGGCCAAACGCAAGGTGAAGCGTCGTTAGCCCCGCCACCCGACGCAAATGCGAAGCGGCGCGTCAGCGCCGTTTCTGCTCTTGAACGGACCGCCAACCTTCGACCGGAGGCGGTCCTCCTGAACGCATGGGGCGCGGAGGGTATCCGCCCAAGGACAGCACCCGGTCGTACATCACGATGGCGGCGGCGACCGAAAGGTTGACGCAGAATTTCGTCGGAATTTTCACCAGATGCGCGCAGGCGGCTTTTGCCGCTGGCGAAAGGTCGCCTCTCTCCGGCCCAAGGATATAGGCGGCGTTGAGCGGATGACGGAAACTCGGAAGGTCCGTCGCTTCTGGATCCAGTTCGACGCCGACAAGGGTGCAGCCCTTCGGCAGTCGCATCTCGGCAACCGAGAGCCATTCGTAAAGGGGCACATGGCCCTCGGTGCGCGACGTGTCGGAAAGGCGAATCTCGCGCGATTTGTGGTGCGCCCCGATGGTGAACACAAAGCTCGCGCCGAACGCATGCGCAGTGCGTAGAACGGCGCCCAGATTCATGGCCTTCGAAATCCGCTCGGCGCCGACGCCAAAATAGCCGCGCATGGCTCCGTTCCCTTCCCGGCGCGCCTAAAGCGACGCATTTCAAGCTGTCGTCAAGTGGACGTTGAGGGGCCTTTCAGGGCATTCTCCAGGCATGAATGACGACACGCCGGTCGCTCCCTCGGAGGGGCGCCTCAAATTCCTCCTGATCGCAGACGACTGCGAGGAGGCGCGGCTTGCAGCCTATTTCATGGCCCGCCGGGCGCGGCATTCGAATTCGGCAGTCACGCTTCTCCACGTGGTCGAACCGCCCGAACTCGGCCATTGGGCGACGGTCGCGGAAACCATGCGCGCGGAGGCGATGGAGCACGGCGAGGCCTGCCTTGCCGAATTCGCCGCGATCGTTGAAGCGGAACTCGGCGAGCGCCCGGAGACGCTGATCCGGGAAGGCCGGCGCGCCGAGCAGATCGGCCGCCTCATCGCGGAAGACCCGCGGATTGCGTTGCTCTTCCTCGGCGCATCGCCCGGGCCGGAAGGGCCAGGCCCGCTGGTCGCGGCGCTCGCCAGCAAGCCCGCCTATCTCGGGACGCGACCCATTCCCGTCGTCGTCGTGCCAGGCTCGGTCACGCGGGACGAACTGCGGGTCATCTCATGAAGCCCGGTCCGCAACTGAACGGCGCCCGCGCAGCTTTTCACGTGCCGGACGGCGCATATTTTCTGTCGCATTCCGTCGGCCTTCAACCCCGGGCGGCAACCTCTGCGCTAGAGCAAGGCTTTCTTACGCCCTGGAAGGTCGCAGACGCGCGCATATGGGATCATTGGCTCGCGACAATAGACGCCTTCAGAAGCGGATTGGGGCCCCTGATCGGCGCGCGCGCCGTCGACATCTGTCCGCAAACGAATATTTCGAGCGCGCTCTCCAAGATCATGTTCTCCCTGCCGGAGCGCGCGCGCCGGAAAAAGATCGTCCTGACCGAGGACGATTTTCCGACGGTCGGGTTCGTCGCCGCGCAGGCCGGGCGCCTGGGCTATGAGCTGCTGCTTCTGCCTGGCGGCCCGCGACTCGCTGATGTGGACGCCTGGACGCCAGCCTTCCACGAGGATGTCCAGCTTGTCATCGTGACACACGTATTCTCGAACATCGCCGTGAGAGCGCCGGTCGCGGAGATTGCGCGGCGCGCGCATGAGCGCGGCGTCTTTTCTGTGCTCGATCTCGCCCAATCGGCGGGCGCCGTGCCCATCGACCTTGCCGCCTGGCGACCCGATTTCGCCGTCGGCACATCTGTCAAATATCTCTGCGGCGGCCCCGGGGCCTGCTTTCTGTGGACCGAGAAGGAGACAGCCGCGCGCTGCTCGCCGCTCGATGTCGGCTGGTTCAGCCACGAGGCGCCGTTCGAGTTTGACATACGCAATTTCCGCTACGCCGAAGGCGCACTGCGCTACTGGGGCGGCACCCCATCGGTGGCGCCCTTCGCGATCGCCACGGCCGGCTTCGAGGCACTCGCCCGCTTCGGCGTTGAGGCGATTTTCGCCCACAATCAGGAGCTATTGTCTCGCCTTATCGAGAACCTTCCCAAGGGCGCCTTCCTCTCGCATGTGAAGGAAGGCGAGCGCGGCTGCTCCGTCGTGATCGCCGTAAGGGATCTGGACAGGGCCTCAAAGGCGCTGGATGCGGCAGGCGTCCATCATGACAGCCGCAAGGGCGGGATAAGACTGTCAACGCATCTCTACAATGATGCGAGCGACGTTAGGCGCGCCGGCGAAGCTCTCCTTGCCCAATTGTGAGCCGCCTCACACAGTCAGCTTCAGGGTCACGGGAACGTGGTCCGACGGCCTGTTCCAGTCCCGGCTATCCTTGTGGATCGTGAAATTCGAGCGGCCGCCGGAGAGGGCGGCCCTCTTCAAGGCGGGACTGACCCAGACATGGTCGAGACGCCTTCCGCGATTGGAAGCGCGCCAGTCCTGCGCTCGGTAAGACCACCACGTATAGAGTTTCTCCGGCTCCGGAATGATTTCGCGGGCGACGTCCGTCCATTCGCCGGCCGCGATAGCCTCGTTCATCAGAGCGACTTCGGCCGGCGTGTGGGAGACCACGCTGAGGAGCTGCTTGTGCGACCACACGTCATGCTCGCGCGGGGCGATGTTGAGATCGCCGACCAGCACCGTCTTGCGGCCCCGCCTGCTTTCTGACCTTGAAAAAGCGCCCAGCTCCCGCATGAATCCGAGCTTGTGGGCGAATTTCTCATTCGTCACCGGGTCGGGGTCGTCGCCGCCTGCGGGCACATAAAAGTTGTGGATGCGCACGCCGCCGGGAAGGCTCGCCGCGATATGCCGGGCATCGTCCTTGCCGAAAAAGCTGCGCCTTTCGATGTCTTCAAGCGGTAGTCGAGAGACGATTGCGACGCCGTGATATCCCTTCTGTCCGGACACCGCGTGGTGGGCATAGCCGGCGGCCTTTAGCGCTTTGGCTGGAAACTGGTCGTCGCGGCATTTGATTTCCTGCAGGCACAGGACATCGACATCCGCTTCCTTCAGAAAACGCCTCACATGACCGATGCGCAGGCGGACAGAATTGATGTTCCAGGTGGCGATTTTCATGCGGCATGCTTGAGATGGCGATGGGCTCATAGAAAGGCGCGCGGTCTGGCGTCAATCTCTCTGGCCCCCGGGTCAAATCGTGCTATGGGCATCCGTGCAGCCGCTCGCTTAAGACCGTTGCAGATCGGCCAGCTCCTCCCCGACCCCGTGAGCCCGCTCATCGCGATTGCGGTGATCGTCGCGAGCTTCTTCACCTCGGCGCTCACGGCGTCATTCGGCCTTGGCGGCGGCCTCGCGCTCCTCGCACTCATGTCGGCCGTTCTGCCCGCGCCCGCCGTCATACCTGTCCATGGCGTCGCCCAGCTCGGCTCCAATCTGTCGCGATTCATGCTGCAGCGGCGCGACGTCCAATGGTCGATCATCCTATGGTTCGCGGCCGGGAGCCTCGTTGGAGCCTATGCCGGCGGGCGCATTTATGTCGGCCTGCCCGAGTGGCTGCTGAAGGGTGGTGTCGGCCTTTTCGTTTTGCTGATGGTTTTGGGCCCAAAGCCAAAGGCATTCGCGCCGGGTCCCAGGAGCTTTGCCGCAACGGGTGCGATCGGGTCCTTTCTCTCCATGTTTTTCGGCGCGACGGGGCCGATCACGGCGGCGATGCTGGGCGCAGCAAAGCTGACCAAGCTCCAGACCGTCGCAACCCATGCCGCCGCGATGGTGTTCCAGCACGGGCTCAAGATTGCCGTGTTCGGGTTTCTCGGCTTCGCCTACCGCGACTGGGCATTGCTGATCGCCGCCATCGTCGCCGCCGGCTTCCTCGGCTCTTGGGCGGGCACGCGCCTTCTCAAATCAATGCCGGACCAATCTTTTCGCCGCGGCTTCAATCTTATGCTGACAGCCATCGGCGTCTACCTTGCCGCCGCCGCGGTCCGGGAATTTATCGCCGAATAAATGCCGCCATGGGGCGGGCAGCGGCGATCGCGAGATGTCTTCGTGCCGAACAATTCCCAGAACCTGCACCCCGCGCTCCCGGATTAGGTCTGGGACTCATAACCAATAGCAGATGAGTGCGGTGATCTGAACGGCGGCGAGGACGTGGTCGGCGAGACGGTCGTAGCGGGCGGCGATGCGCCGGAAATCCTTCAGTCGGCAGATGGAGCGCTCGACGGCGTTGCGGTTACCCTAGACTAGAGCGCTGGTGACGTTGCCCCGAGGTTTCAGCCAACGCCGATTGGACTCTGGCGGTTGCTTGAACTTGCCCCCGTTCTTGGGCCGCCCGGGCTCGGAAATTCTCGCATCTTCGGATGGTCAGGCAGGCCGGAGTCGCCGCCATCCCATGCAGCTCCATCGGCGTTATGTTGCCGATCGCGCTATGCGGACGCACGTGGTTGTAATCCCGCCGCCAGTCTTCGAGAGGGACTTCGGCGACATGGAGCCGCAATCACAAATATCTGAAATTCCTAGGAAAACTGGAGCGGGCGAGGCGAATCGAACGCCCGACCCTAACCTTGGCAAGGTTATGCTCTACCCCTGAGCTACGCCCGC
>CAYTVQ010000038.1:0-14212 GCA_964441615.1 uncultured Caulobacterales bacterium
GCCGGCCTCATCGATGCCGCGCTGATCGCATTACCTTACGAAACCGCAGACTATGAGATCCTCGAACTGGGCGAGGATCGTTTCTGGTTCGCGGCGGCGCCGGAGCATCCTGTCGCCGGCCGGGGGTCGCTGTCGGTCAGCGACCTCGACGGACAATCGCTCCTGCTGCTGGAGGACGGGCATTGCCTGCGCGACCATGCGATCGACGCCTGCAAGCTGAAGCACAAGGGCGTCGCGAGGGCGTTCGGCGCGACGAGCCTCTTCACCCTGACACAGATGGCGAAAGCCGGGCTCGGGGCGACCTTGCTGCCGGAAATGGCGGTCGATCGGGGTCTCGCCAAAGCGAGCGGCCTCAAGGCGGTGCCTTTCTGCGATCCGGCGCCATCGCGCCGGATCGCCCTTGCGTGGCGGCGGGCCTCGGGGCGGAGCGAAGACGCAGAGGCGCTTGGAGGCGTTCTCCGCGAGGCCCTGGCCGGACAGCGGTCGCCGGCGGCGCCGCAGGACTAGGCGCCGGGCGGGAACCCAGCCCATTGCTTCATCCCTGAAGGGTTGAAGTTGAAGGCTGCCCAGCCCGCCTGATCGGCGCGATCTTTCCTGAATCCGACATCAAGATCGCGATCGGGCGCGAGGATTCGAACTGCGTGAGGATGATCATGACCGTCACGGTCATCGGCACCGCGAGCAGGGCGCCCGCAAATCCCCACAGCGAACCCCAGACGCTCAAGGAAAGCAGAATGACAAGCGGGCTGAGATTGAGGCTCTTGCCCATCAGCCGCGGCTCGACGATCGAGCTCATCACCTGCTCGGCGCTCAAGATGAGGACGAGCGTCAACAGGGCCGTCTTTACGCCGCCGCCTTCCGGCTGGACGAGCACGAAGAGGCTGATGGTCCCGATGGCGCTGACGGCGCCGACAATCGGAATGTAGTTGAGCAGAAAGAGGAGGAGCGCCCAGAAGCCTGCGAATTCGACGCCGATGACGCGCATGACGCCATAGCCGATGGCGGCCACGGCGAGATTGATCAGCGTCTTGATCGTCACATATTCGCGCACCATGGCGCCAATATCGATCATGGTGTCATCGACGGCGCGACGATCCTGCGCATCGGCGCTGAGGAGGCCGATCTTCCTGAAGATGCGCCCGCGCTCGAGCAGCATGAAGGCCACATAGAGCACGATGGTGACGACGTTCGCTGTCAGTCCGCGCAGGGCCTGTCCCGTCTGCGCGACCAGCGGCCGGACGGCGCCGAGCGCCTGGCTGCGAAGGGCGTCAAGCCCGCCCATGAAGTCCGGCGGCAGGATGGCGAGGCGGTGAAGAAATTCGAGGGCCTCGTTCGAAAGGTCGCGCAGGCGCGCCTCATATTCCCCGGATTTGGCGATGAGCGTTTCGACATTGTCGCGCACGATGTCGATGATGAAGAGGAAAACGAGCCCGATCGCCGCAAAGGCGAACAGGTAGCAGAGCCAGTCGGGAAGGTAACGTCCGATCAGCGGGCCGCGTTTGATCGTCTGCTTCAGCGTGAAAATGAAGAAGCTGAGAAAGCCGGCGACCACCACGGGGATGATGACGCCGCGTCCGATATAGGCGGTGAATCCGATGAGTACGGCGAGGGCGAGCCCGTAAAACGCCTGCGCCGTTCCGCCCGGTCCCGCCCTTTCGCTCATGACGGGCCTCATAGTCCGATTTGGGCGCCGTCGCCACGGTTCGCCTGCCGCCCCGATGCTGCTATCAATCGGCGCGATGATTATCCGCGAGATCGCCTTCCGTTCGCCGCTCGACGCCTTCGCCCCGCTCGCCCAAGAGCCGTTCGCCTGCCTTTTGCACGCGGGCGAGAAAGCGGCGCAGCCAGGCTGGTCCATCATCGCCGCATTCCCGACGGTGCGGATCGAATGCCGGCGCGGCGGCGTCTTTCTCGACGGCCGGAGGTCGGATCGCCCGCCCTTCGATGTGCTCGCGGCCGTTCATCAGATGCGGCGCAGGGCGGAGCCGGCGGACCTCCCGGCGCCGTTTCATACCGGGCTCGTCGGCTTCGCCGGTTACGAACTGGGCGCCGCACTCGAGCCGACGGCGGAGGGGCCGGCATCCCCTTTCCTGCTGCCCGACGGCGCCTTCGGGGCCTATGACGCTTCGGCCCTGTTCGACCGGGTCGCGAGGCGGGCTTTCGTGGTTGCGCGCAGCGAGCGAGAGGCGCGACGTCTCGAAGACGCCTTGGGTTTTGAGGGTGCGCACGGCGACGCCTCCTTTTCGTTCGAGCCGGCGCGGTCAAATTTCACGCGGGAGGGTTATGGCCGCGCCGTCGCCGAGGTGATCGAGCTTATTCGTGGCGGCGCCATCTTCCAGGCCAATCTCTCGCACCAGATCGTCGCCGGAAGCGCGGAACCTGTCGCGCCATACTGTATTTTTGCAAGGCTGGCGGCGGGCGCGGCCCCGTTCGGCGCCTATCTTGCCCATGAGCGCGGCGCCATTCTTTCCGCCTCGCCGGAGCGCTTCTTTTCGGTGACGCGCGAGCAGGACGGCTGGCGCGTCTGCGCCGAGCCCATCAAGGGGACGAGGGCCCGAAGCGCGGATCCGGTGCAGGACGCGCGCCTCGCAGACGAACTTCGCGAGAGCCCGAAGGAGCGCGCCGAAAACATCATGATCGCGGATCTGACGCGCAACGACCTCTCCGTCGTCTGCGCCGACGGGTCGATCCGCGAGGAGGAGATTTGCGCGCTGGTTTCGACACCAGAGGTCCATCATCTCGTATCGCGCATCTGCGGCCGGCTCCGGCCTGGCCTTTCGGCCATCGATGCGCTGCGCGCACTCTTCCCGTGCGGCTCAGTCACGGGCGCGCCGAAGGTCGAGGCGATGAAGACGATCGCCGCAATCGAGGGCCGGGGCCGCGGTCCCTATTGCGGCGCGATCGGTTATCTCGACGATCGCGGGAACGCGGATTTTTCCGTCGCGATTCGTCTGTTGATCGCCGAACGCCGCGACGGCGGAACCAAGGTCACGGCGCCCGTTGGCGGCGGCGTGACGCTGAGGTCTGATCCGGATGCTGAGTATCTGGAGACCCTTTTGAAGGCGCGCGCGTCTCTGGCCGCGCTGGGGCTGGAATCCCGGTGATCCTCATTATCGACAACTATGACTCCTTTGTTCAAAACCTGGCGCGCTATGCGCGCGAGGCCGGGGCCGAGACCATGGTCGTGCGCAACGACGCCATGCCGGTCGACCGCCTGCTGGCCCAGGACTTCAGGGGAGTCATTCTGTCGCCGGGGCCCGGCGGTCCGAAGGAAGCGGGCGCATGCATGCCCCTGCTGTCGAGGCTCGACCCCGCCGTCCCGGTGCTCGGCGTCTGCCTCGGGCATCAATGCCTCGTTGCGGCTGGCGGCGGCGCCGTTACAAGGGCGCGGATCCCGATGCATGGCGAAGCCTCGCTCATCCGGCATGACGGGACGGGCGTGCTCCGGGGGCTCCCGAATCCCTTCCCGGCCGGGCGCTATCACTCGCTGATCGGAGATCTGTCCGGCGCCACGAAGCTTCAGGCCAACGCCTGGAGCGACGAGGGAGAAGTGATGGGCGTGCGCCATGTTTCAGCGCCGTGGCATGGCGTTCAGTTTCATCCCGAGTCGCTGCTGACGCCCGGCGGGCGGAGCATCATCCGGAATTTTCTCGACATGACCGGCGAGGCGTCATGATCGTCTTCGTGAATGGCGACTTTGTCGATGGCGATCGCGCGGTCAGCGCCGGGGACCGGGGGCTCCTGCTGGGGCATGGCGCATTTGAGACCATCTATGTCGAGGGCGGGGCCTGCGCCTTTCTCGAGGCGCACCTCCAAAGGCTTGAGCGCGGTCTCGACGCGCTTGGCCTTCATCTCGCCGCACATGACTGGCGCGATCTTGCGCGCATCCTTGCCCAAAGGAACGGCGTCAGCGGGCGCGGGGCGTTTCGCATTACGGTGACGGGCGGCGGAGGCGGGCGCGGTCTTGCCGCCGCCGGGCCGCCAACGGTTATTGCGTCGCTGTCCGGCCTCGCTGATCCGTCTGGATCCTGCCGGGCGAGGGTTGTGCGTCAGGCGCGTTGCTCCGCATCGATTGCGGTGCGATTCAAGCTGATCGGAGGTTATGTCGACAATATCGCCGCCCTCGCCGAAGCGCGCGCTCAGGGCGGCGATGAAGCGATCATGCTGAACGAGCGCGGCGACCTGGCCTGCGCGAGCGTCGCCAATATCTTTCTGGTTGCACCGGACGGCGCCGTCGCGACGCCGCGATGCGAAGACGGCGCCCTTGCGGGCGTGGTGCGCAGCCAGCTGCTTTGCGGGGATCACGGGGTTAAGATCGCCGAGCGGGCAATCGGGCCCGCGGAGCTTTCGGAATCGATGGTCTTTTTGACGAACAGCCTGAGAGGCGTCGCGCCCTGCGCCGGCGGCGAGCGGTCAGCCGCCGCAAGCGGAACGGTGCAGATGCTGCAAAGGTGGTACGGCGATACCCTCGCGCGCGAACTTTGCGGGAGCTGATCTCAATGCGCGCATTCGAGCTTTCCTCCGGTCAGGCGGCTAAGGTCATCGCCGGCCTCGTCGTCGAGGAGCTGAGCAGCGAATTCAAGCGCTATACGGACTTCCTGACCGCCGCATCATGGACGCAATCGACTCCAATCGGCGAGGGCGGCATGGCGCTTGACGCCTCGGAACGCGCCCATTGCGCAAGCGCGATCGAGCAGTTCTTCGGTCTTGAGAGCGGCGCCTTGGACCCGGCGGCGGGGACAATCATCGCTGACTGGGCCGGGACGGTCGAGAAGAAGCTGTCCGAGGACTTTCGCCGCATCAGGTTCAAGCCCGCAGGCCGCTCCGGCGACGCCGCATTTGTCGAACATGCCGCAGCGAACATCTACAAGGACGCCGCCGCCGCCGCCAATCTCCTCCACGGCCGCCGCCGCATAGTCTCCCTGGTCGCCGCGCATGGCCTGATAGGATTCGTGACGACGGTCCTCGCGCCCAATCTCCTCCGTGTCGAGAGCATTGACGTCCGCGGCAGGGCTCTCGACGAGATCGGCGACATTCTGCAGTTTGGCGACGCGCTTGTGGCGACGCCGACGATCTGGCGCTATCTCGTATGCGACGGCTTGCGCGCGCCCGACAACGTCATCGGGGTCGTCTTCGGCGAAGCCCTGGCGCCCAACCTTGGCGCGGAAATGCGCAAGAGCGGATTTGGCGCCGTCCGGGAACTCTACGGCTCGACCGAATGCGGGCTCGTCGCCTGGCGCGACACCCTGTCCGAGCCCTTCACCCTGTTCGACCACTGGAAGCGCGCCGGTGAAGATCTCGCCCGTATTACGCCCGGCGGCGACGTTCCGGCGCCGTCGATGGACAGGCTCGAATGGCTCGACTCGCGGACGTTCCGGCTGGGACCGCGGCGCGACGGCGCCGTGCAGATCGGCGCGATCAACGTATTTCCTGACCGGATCGCCGCGATCATCCGCGAGCATCCGAGCGTCGCCGAATGCACGGTGACGGCGATGCGCCAGTCGAATGGCGTCAACCGGCTTGTCGCGCGTCTGCTATTGAGACGGGGCGAGGCGCTGACCGAGCGCGCCGCGCGCGACATCGACGCCTGGTGCCGGATGCAGTTGCGGCCGCCGGAGCGGCCGCGAATCTACACCTTTGAAGAACCGGCCGCGCCGCAGTGAGCCGTTACTGAGCGACGCCCGACGATCCGGCGGCGCCCGAGAGGACTTGCGCGGCTTTCTGCTGGATCTGCGAATTTACATCGCCGAATACGGTCCGGTCGTCGCCGACCATGACTGTCGCTTCGCAAATTCCGGCGCAGTGATAGGTGCTGCGCGAGGGCCCGCGATACATGGTGAGCATCTCCGAAGTCGTCGAGCGCACGCGCACGATGAGATTGTCGATCACCTGGCCTTCGTCGTCGAAGATATACATGTTGGTGAGGCCTGGCGCCTTGCCGTAAAGCAGGACGCGGTTCTTGTCCTGCACGGTCAGGTCGGCGATCGCCGGATTGCCGACGACGATCTGGCCGGCCGGCCTTCCAATTTCATAAGGACGCACCTGGTCAATCGTCAGCCACACTTCTTCCGCCGATGCGGGGAGGGCTGCAGCGGCCGATACGGCCAAGGCGAAAAAAGCGGAGCGCATGAGACTGTTCCAAGATGGCGTCGCCCGCATCTTTAAGGCCTGAGCAGTCAATGGAGCCTTAACAGGCGGCGACGCCGCCGGCGGTCAGCTGACTTTTTACCTGAAGTTAAAGCGATGGACGCGATAAGGGAGGTTCACGGAGACGCCTCATGTCAGCGACGCCGCTTATCGCCGCCTCGGACGACGCCGAGATTTCCCTGCTGATCAAACGCGCGCCCTTGTTCGCGGACCTGCCCCAGTCGGTCCTCGATGCGCTCGGAGGCATCTCTCGCCGGCGCTTTTACAGGCGTGGCGAGCCGGTATTCGCGCTCGGCCAGTTCGATGGAGCGGAGTTCTTTTTCGTCGCATCGGGGCGGCTCAAGGCCGCGATAGCCGACGGCGGCGGATCCATGCTCTTTGAGGACGTCGCCGAAGGTCAGTTCTTCGCGCTCGCCGAAGCCGTCGCCGCGAGCGAGAACTCCCGGGCCCACAAGGCGACTTTGACCGCGGAGGAAGACTCTGAAGTTCTTGCGGTCGACGCCGCCGGGTTCATGGAAGTCGTCTCGCAGCGCCCGTCGCTCACCCGCAAGCTGATGCAGCATTTCGCCGTGACCCTTGCGGCCGGCGTCATCCAGGGCGCGCCGTCCGAAACGACGCCTGAGCGCCGGGTGTTCGCGGTTCTCATGCGCTATGTCGAGCGCGACGCTGCGAATGGCGACTGGCGCATTCCAAAGATGCCCAAGCACCGCGAGCTGGCGGAGGCGAGCGGCGTCGACGAGCCGGCGGCCGCCGCCGCGATCGCGCTCCTCATCCAGGAAGGTGTGGCGAAGCGCGACTATCCGGGACTTGTCATCGCAGACATGAACCGTTTCGGGAAACTCGCTGCGTAAACCGTCTGTTCACCATGGACGGTTATTCAACCCAGATAAAATTTCTCTCTATACTGACTTATTCAGTCTTTTTTAATTCGATCCTGCGATAACAGCAGCATCTGACCGGGGCGCATCGCCTCGTCAGCGGTGCGAAGACTAAGGTAACCAGGAGTCGACCCAATGAAACTTTTCAATCGCTTCTTGAAAGACGAAGACGGCGCCACGGCCATCGAGTATGGCCTGATCGCCGCGCTGATCGGCGTCGCGATCATCGCAATGGTCCGCGCTGTCGGCGGCGAACTGTCCTCAACGTTCGAAGAAGTCGATAGCGAACTCGCGAACCGCTAGTAGCGTCCAGAGTTCTGGGAAAAAAGGAGGCTTCGGCCTCCTTTTTTTTGCGCGTGCAGCTCCGTCGAACGGACCGTTAAGGATGCGCGCCTAGCTTGGCCTGCAGAGTGCGGAGAAAGAGAATGCTGGCCCTAGTCGCATTGTCGGGGTTTCCCGCCGCGTTGCTCATCGCGGCCGCGAATGATCTTTACGAATTCAGGATTCCCAACTGGATTTCCGCCGCGCTCTTTGTCTCGTTCTTTCTTGCGGCGCTGTTGCTCAGAGCGCCCCTGACGCTGGTCGCAGAGGGCGCCGCGCTCGGAATTGGCGCCCTCGCCTTCGGTTTCGCGCTGTTCGCCTTCAAGATCGTCGGCGGCGGCGACGCCAAGCTCCTTGCGGCGACTGCGCCGTGGATCGGCGTCGCCGGCCTGATGAACTTCCTCCTCAACATGGCGTTTGCAGGGGCGGCTCTCGCCCTGGCGCTGATCATGTTTCGCAAGACGCCCGCGCTGCCGATCTACGCCCAGGCGCCCTGGATCATGCGGCTGCATTCGAGGCCGAAGGATATTCCGTATGCGGTGGCTATCGCGGCCGGCGGTCTCATAACTTTCCCGACGACGCGGCTCTTTCAATTGGCGTTTGGCGGTTAATAGATTGAGTTAACTCCGTTTTGAGGAGTTTTTACCAGTATGCGGAAAGCGCTCAGCAAGGCAGGTCATCGATGAACGTCACACGTATCGCGGTTCTCGGCGTCGCGCTCGTCGCGGGAGCGATCGCGCTCTTTCTCGTGCTGGGGAACAAGCAGGGGCAGGTCCAGATCGTCGAGCCGATGAAGGAGAAGACCATCCGCATCCTTGTCGCTGATCGCGATTTCCAGCGTGGCGAGCGCCTGGCTGTTGAGGGCCTCAAATGGGTCGACTGGCCGGAGAAGGCCCTGTCGGAGGCGTATCTGACCGAATCCTCGGGCCAGACGCCGGAGTCGCTGAAGGACGCGGTCGCGCGCACCCTTGTCGTGAAGGGGGAGCCGATCATTGAGGCGAAAATTGTGCGCGCCGGCTCGTCCGGCCTGATGGCGGCGATCATTACTCCAGGCATGCGCGCGGTGACGCAGCGGGTCTCGCCTGAAACGGCGTCTGGCGGCTTCATCCTGCCGGGCGACCGAGTCGATGTCCTGTTTACGGCATCGAAGGAAGGCGGCGCCCGTACACGAACGATATTTGAAAACGTCCGGGTGCTTGCAGTGAACGCTCTCTATGGCGAGTCGACCGAGGGCGGCTATGTCGAGGGCGTCAACATCACCCTCGAGTTTACGCCGCAGGATGCAGAATCCTTCATCACGGCGCGCTCCGGCGGCGCCGTCAGCCTCGTTCTGCGCAGCGTCTTCCAGCCGGAAACCGATGTTGAACAGAAGACCAAGAAATCTTCCGACGTCACCGTCATCCGCTACGGGCGGTCTTGAGACATGCGACGCATTGAGGGGAATGAGATGAAATCCTTTTTGTCCGGACCGAAGGCGATCTCCGCCGGCCTGCTGGCTCTCGTCGCAGCGATCGCGCCCGGCGCCGCGAGCGCGGCCGCGGGCAAATCCGCCGTGGATTTCGGCGGCTCCAGCGCGGTCGCCCGAAGCATCGTGCTGCCGTTGAACAAAGCGGCGATCGTCGAGCTCCCGCAGTCGGCCGCCGACGTGCTGGTTTCGCAGCCCGCAATCGTCGATGCGGTGGTGAGAACGCCCCGAAGGGTCTATCTGCTCGGCCTCAAGGTCGGCCAGACCAATGCCTTCTTCTTCGACGCCAATGGCCGTCAGATTCTCAATCTCGAGATCCGCGTCGAGCAGGACATGGATGCGCTGACCGAGGTCATTCAGCGTCTGATGCCGAATACGCGCATCACCGCCGAAGCGGTCAACGATAACGTCGTCCTGCGAGGATCGGCCGAGACAAGCGTGCAGGCGGCGAACGCGGCCGATATCGCCGGACGGTTCATCGGCGATCCTGCCAAGGTGCTGACGATGATCAATGTCAGGGCGCCGGAACAGGTCATGCTTAAGGTGCGCGTCGTCGAGATGCAGCGCCAGATGATCAAGCAGCTCGGCATCAGCCAGGAAGGCACGATCACCCTGTCCAATGCGGCGATCGCGCTGGCGAGTTCAAACGCGGTGGGCGCCGCCGGCGGCTTTTCGGGCGCCTCGTCGATCACCAATATCGGCTCCAACGATCGCGGCGATCTCGATGTCGCTTTCGAAGCGCTGGAATCGACGGGCATCGTCAAGGTCCTCGCCGAGCCGAACCTCACGGCGGTCTCAGGCGAATCCGCAAAGTTCCTTGCGGGCGGCGAGTTCCCGGTCCCGGTCGGCCAGGACGACAACGGCATCACGATCGAGTTCAAGGAGTTCGGCGTCGGCCTCGGTTTCACGCCCCTGGTCGTCGATAAGGGCCGCATCAGCCTCAAGATTGAAACCGAGGTGAGCGAGGTCACCGCCGAGAACGCATTCATCGTCCCGGGCGCCGTGACCATCGATCCCAATACGGGTCAGCCCATCACTACGGGGAACCTCGCGATTCCTGGCCTCTCCGTACGCCGGGCCGGCACGACAGTCGAACTGCCCTCGGGCGGCAGTCTCGTCATGGCCGGCCTTCTGCAGGAGGACATGCGCCAGACAATCCAGGGCGTGCCCGGCCTCAAAGACACGCCGGTTCTCGGACAGCTCTTCCGGAGCCGAGACTTCGCGAAAAACGAAACAGAACTCGTGATCGTGGTGACGCCCTATCTCGTCAAGCCGACCCATGAGAGCAAGCTCACCGATCCGACCGAGGGCGCGGTTGTCGCTTCCGATCTGCAGTCGATCCTGCTCGGCAAGATTCTCGTCACCTACGGACTCGCCGGCAGCGGCGTCAGGGAAAAGACGCTGCAGGGCCCGCTCGGCTTCATTCTGGAATAGGACGCGACCGACATGAAAACCACCAAGCTCCGCCTTGTTCTCTCCGCCGCCGCGTCAGCGCTGCTCGCCGGCTGCGCCGGGGCATGGAACGGACCGGAAAACGCGCTCACCATCGCCGAAGAGCATCCGATCACCGTCGATTCTCAGGTGGTCACGATGACGGTCGCCGTCGACGGCGTCGTCAGCGACCTTGAGCGCTCGCGGCTGGCCGCCTTCGCCAACGCTTATCTTGAGAACGGCCACGGGCCGGTGAACATCTCGGCGCCGGCCGCCGCCAAGCGCTACGACGCCGCCGCCGACGTGCGCAAGGCTCTCAACGAGGCCGGCGTCTCCTGGGAAGACATGACCAGCGCCGGCTACATCCCGGCGGAAGGGACCAAGCAGGAGATCATCCTCAGCTACACGCGCTATGTAGCGACGCCGAGCGCATGCGGCGTATGGCAGGGGATCAAGGCGCGCGACTACGCGAATATGCGCTCGCCGAATTTCGGCTGCGCCACCCAGAACAATCTTGCGGCGATGGTCGCCGACCCGCGCGACCTCATGCAGCCGGCTGATGAGGCGCCAGCTGACGCGACGGCGCGCATTCGCGGGGTGAAAGCCTATCGTGAGGGCCAGAAGACGGCCTCGGAAACCGATTCGGAAATCAAGCAGCAGGTTTCGTCACAATAGGCCGAAGACGCCTAGAGGGGTTCAAGGAGAATACTATGGCCAAGGCCGCCGAAAACGCCTTTCAGATCGACGACGATGAAGAAGGCGTCGCACAGTCCGCTGCGCGGCTCGGGCCGGACGGGGGACCGCTCGTCACGCTGAAGAAGCAGTCCGCTGCGAGCGTCGAGGACGATCTTGGCGAACTCGACGACGACGACGCCTGGCTCGCAGAGGATCTGTCGGACGAAGAGCTCGCTGCGCTTGGAGAAGAAGACTTCGATGAGAGCGACCTGCTCGACGCCGACCTGTCTTTCGACGAGAAGCCGGCGATCGCCGGCGGCGCCGACGATTTCAGCCTGAACGAGGATCTCGGTCCAGAGCCGGTCGCGGCGGCGCCGGTCGCCGCCCAGCGGGCCGAGGCGGCCGCCGCGCAGAAGACGCAAGGCGGGTCCATCGTCAAGGCGAATGTCTCGTTGCCGGAAGATTTCGCCGACGCCGGCGAGCCCGTGGGCGACTTCGCAGGGGACGAAGCCGATCACAGGCCGGTGCCGCGCATCTCCATCCACGCATTCTGCGAGACGCCCTCGACGACGACGCTCATCGAACAGGCGGCGATAGATCGGCGCCTCTCCAAGGCGCACCTCACCATGCATATGGGCGGGCTCCTCAAGGCGGTTGATCATTTCCAGACATCGCCGACGCCCAATCTCATCATCGTTGAAACCATGGAGGGCGGGCCCGCCCTGTTCGGCCAGCTCGGCGAACTCGCGCAGGTCTGTGATCCCTCGACCAAGGTCATCCTGATCGGCCGGGTCAACGACATCGCGCTCTATCGCGAGCTGATGCGCCAGGGCGTGAGCGAATACATCGTTCGCCCGCAATCGCCGATGCAGATCATCCGCTCGATCGCAGCCCTTTATGTCGATCCTTCGGCGCCGCCCATCGGCAAGACCATCGCTTTCGTCGGCGCCCGCGGCGGCGTCGGCTCATCCACGATCGCCCACAATGTCGGCTGGATCTGCGCGGAGGAGATGAAGTCGGACACGGTGATCCTCGACCTCGATCTGCCCTTCGGAACAGCAAGCCTCGACTTCGAACAGGACCCGACCTCGGGACTGATGGAGGCCTTGAGCTCGCCCGAGCGCCTTGACGACGTGCTGCTCGACCGACTCCTTCAGAAACACACGGAGCGCCTCAGCCTCTTCACCGCGCCGAACCTGCTCGATCGCGACTATGTCATTGACGACCAGGCGTTCGAGACCGTGATCGACGTTGTGCGCGGATCGGCGCCAACCATCATCGTCGATGTGCCGCATGTATGGACAAGCTGGTCCAAGCGCATCCTTCAGACTGCAGATGAAATCGTCATCACCGCCGCTCCGGACCTCGCCTCGTTCCGGAACACGAAGAACCTCGTAGACATCGTGTCCGGCGCGCGCCCGAACGACTCCGCGCCGATCCTCGTCCTCAACCAGCTCGACCCCAAGGTCTCGTCGGTTCAGGCCGAACAATATGTCGAACATGTCGGATTGACGCCTGCCGTCATCATCGGCTGGGAGCCGCAGCTGTTTCACGCCGCCGCGACCAATGCCGCGCCGGTCGTGCAGGTCGGCGCGAAATCGAAATCCGCGGCCGCTCTGAGAGAGCTGTCGGCGCGCGTGCTCGGCCGCAACGAGGCCCCCGCCGCGAGTTCGAAGTTCAGCCTCAAAGGCCTCTTCAAGAAGCGTAGATAGCCATGTTCGGACGCAGAACAGCGACATCCCCCGAGGCGCCGGGACCGGCGGCCGCGGCGAAGCCGAAGCCGGCGGCGGCCAAGCCCGCGGCCGATGCCGCGGCGCAAAAGCCCAAGACGGCGCCCGCCAAAGGGCCCGCCAGCATACCGCCGCGCATTGCATCGCCGGCGCAAAAGACCAAGGCCGTGCAGCCGATCGAGATCGGCGGCCGGTCCGACGAATATTTCCAGACCAAGACGACCATATTCAACGCGCTGATCGACACGATCGACCTGTCGCAGCTCGGTCAACTCGACACCGAATCCGCGGCTGAAGAAATTCGCGACATCGTCAACGAGATCATCTCGATCAAGAACGTCCAGATGTCTATCGCTGAGCAGGAAGCTCTGCTCCAGGACATCTGCAACGACGTTCTCGGTTATGGTCCGCTCGAGCCGCTGCTCGCGCGCGACGATATCGCCGACATCATGGTCAACGGCGCCAGCCGCGTCTTCATCGAGGTTGGCGGCAAGATCCAGCTGACCAATGTGCGCTTCCGAGACAACGCGCAGCTGATGAACATCTGCCAGCGGATCGTCAGCCAGATCGGCCGCCGCGTCGATGAAGCGTCCCCGATCTGCGACGCGCGCCTGCCAGACGGCAGCCGCGTCAACGTGATCGCGCCGCCGCTGTCGATCGACGGCGCCGCGCTCACGATCCGGAAGTTCAAGAAGGACAAGCTGAAGATCCAGGATCTCGTGAACTTCGGCTCGATCTCGCCGGAAGGCGCAAAAGTTCTGGAAATTATCGGGGCCTGCCGCATCAACACGCTGATCTCGGGCGGCACGGGTTCGGGCAAGACGACGCTTCTGAACTGCATGACCGGCTTCATCGAGCACGACGAGCGCGTCATCACCTGCGAGGACGCGGCCGAACTCCAGCTGCAGCAACCCCATGTCGTGCGTCTCGAAACTCGCCCTCCGAACCTTGAAGGCCAGGGAGAGGTCACCATGCGGGACCTCGTCAAGAACTGCCTGCGTATGCGTCCTGAGCGCATCATCGTCGGCGAAGTCAGGGGACCGGAAGCCTTCGACCTCCTGCAGGCCATGAACACCGGCCATGACGGCTCGATGGGAACGCTCCACGCCAACTCGCCCCGCGAGGCCCTGCAGCGAATCGAATCCATGATCACGATGGGCGGCTACGGCCTGCCGTCAAAAACCATTCGCGAGATGATGGTCGGCTCGATCGACGTCATCATCCAGGCCGCACGCCTGCGCGACGGCTCCCGCCGCATCACCCACATCACGGAAGTGCTCGGCACCGAGGGCGACACGATCATCACCCAGGATCTTTTCGTCTACGAGATGGACGGCGAAGACGATAACGGGAAGATCAAGGGCAAGCACAAATCAACCGGCATTGCGCGGCCCGCCTTCTGGGACCGCGCCAAATACTACGGCAGGGAAGAAGAACTCGCCGCAGCGCTCGGTTGCGCACGAGTGCGCGTCTACCGCGAAGGCAGCCTTGTCAATATTGAGGTCTCGCGCGACGATGGCCAGCCGGTGCGGCTCCTCCCCCTCTGCGACACACTGGACGGACAA